>JACPZV010000569.1 GCA_016195295.1 Acidobacteriota bacterium | reverse complement strand
GGGAGCTCGTGCAGGCGGACGCGGTTTTGGTAGAGATCCATTAGAAGTGCAGTAGGCCGGGTCCTTTCGGACCCGGCACGGCGGCGGGTCCAAACGGCGGCGCGTCCAAAAGGACCCGCCCTACAGATCAAAATGATCCAAAAGCGCATCACGGTCGTCGAAGTCGGGCCGCGCGACGGCCTACAGAACGAACGCACCGTCGTCTCGACGACGGACAAGATCGCGTTCGTGGATCGCTTGAGCGCGGCGAATCTGCCCGTCATCGAAGTGTCGGCGTTCGTCAGCCCGAAGTGGGTGCCGCAAATGGCCGACGCCGCGGACGTTTTCGCCGGCATCACGCGGCGTTCCGGCACGCGGTACGCGGCGCTGGTCCCGAATCTGGCCGGCCTCGACCGGGCGCTCGCGGCGGGCGTCACCGAGATTGCCGTCTTGGTCTCGTCCACTGAATCGTTCAGCCGCAAGAACACCAATCAGAGCATCGATGAATCATTGACGACCTACCGGCAGGTCAGTGACCGCGCCCGCGCAGCCGGAGTGCGGGCGCGCGGATACCTGTCGACGGCGTTCGGGTGTCCCTATGAGGGCGACGTGCCACCCGACCGCGTGGCGGACGTCGCCGCGCGCCTCGACGATCTCGGCGTCTTCGAGGTCGCGATCAGTGACACGATCGGCGTCGCGCATCCCGGTCAGATCTCACGCGTGCTCGACGCCGTGCTCGAACGATTGCCGGTCGACCACGTCGCGCTGCACTTCCACGACACGCGGGGCACGGCGCTCGCCAATGTGCTCACGGCCTTGTCGTACGGCATCTCGACGTTCGATGCGTCAGCCGGCGGGCTCGGCGGATGCCCGTACGCGCCGGGCGCGGCCGGCAATCTCGCCACCGACGATCTGATTTACATGTTGAACGGGATGGGGATCGAAACGGGCGTGTCGCTGACCGCGCTCAGCGAGGCGTCAGCGTGGATTGGCTCGAAGATCGATCATCCGCTGCCGTCGAAGTACGCTCAGGCAGCAGGCTCGAAAAGAAAGGGACTAGCCTCTAGCCTCTAGCCTCTACCACCGTTTCTTGCTGCAACACCTTCACGACTTCTTCAAACGGCATCATGTTGATGGCGTCATAATCAGCCGGGCAGCCGAACTCGCGCTGCTGCGGCGCCGTCGGATTGCCAAGCGTCACGCACAGCCCGCAGCCGATGCACAGGTCGGCGCGCACCGCGCACACCATGCGGCCGTCGCGATCGGGCTCCTCGACGATGCACTCCGCGACCGGGCAGGCGGCTTGACAAATCGAGCACGCGAACGCGCCGAAGCAGCGATCGGGATCGATCACCGCGATGGTCTTCGGGGCCTTCTTGCGCGGCCCGGACATCATCTTGGTCCACATGGACCGGAATTATAGCTGAATCACCGCAGGAGGGGATGGCCGACCAGGGGCTCGCCGATTTCCGGCATCGCGCCCAGGAGCGTGGTGTTGTCCTCGAAGATCATCGCGTTGGAATTCGTCGCGAAGAATCGCACGTTGCTGACTTGATCCGGATCCGCGACGGCGACAAACCCCTGCCCAGTCGCGCCCACACCCAAACCGTTGCAGGACGGCGGCGCGCCTGCGTACGGCGTCGCGACGAGCTGAATGATGTACCCAGCCTTCTGGACTTTGTCGGAGGCACCGAGCTCGGGAGTGATGAACGGCTCATTGCTTCCGGGAGGGGAGGTGCCGAGCGTCGTGAGATTCGGCGCGTAGAATCCGCCGGCGCACGTCAGCGCGTACGTGAGCTCCGCGCTGTTGATGGCGCGCATCGACCCAATCGCCGACGCCGCGCCAGCCGACTGCTTGGCGAGCAGCAACTTCGGCACGGCGATGCTGCACAGCAGTCCGATGATGCCGCACACGAAAATCACGTCGATGAGCGCAAACCCTTGTGCCTTGCGAACCATAGTTCGGTCGGTACTCACCGAGTCATCGTGCAGAGTGCGTGCCGGATGAAGCAATCGCATGAACTTCTTTGTGAACAATCATTTGTCGAAAGCAGCCGCGTCGGCCATAGCTGACATTATCTGTCACTCTGTAGTAGACCTGACAAATGTTGACACGAATCTTTCGGTCGGAAGTACACCCGACTTCAGTCTCTAGAGTCTTTTCTACGCCCGCTTCGGGGCAATCGCGTTGAAATTCTTCGCGAGGTGCTCGGCCGTCCGCCACGCGAGCGCTTGAGCGGTCAGCGTCGGGTTGCGCGCGCCACTCGTACCCATCACTGAACCGCCGAGCACGCCGAGGTTGGGCGCCTCGTGCGAAAAGCCCCAACGATTCACGACGTTCGTGTCGGCGTTGTCGCCCATGCGCGTGCCGCCGTAGGCGTGCGTCGACGGCCCCATGGCGCCGCCCAAGGGGCCTCGAGCGACGTCAACCGCGCCGGCGGCGCGATACCACTGCTCCATCTTGTCTTGAATGAGCGCGGCAATCGCCCGCTCGTTCTCCTTGAACTCGGCGGTGATGCGGCAGACCGGAAGGCCGAGCGGATCCTTCACCACCGGATCGAGGTCCACGTAGTTGTCCTCGTACGGCAGCGTCGTCTTCTGCAGGTACGCGGTGTTTGAACGATCGGCGTTTGCCTTGATGAACGCCTTCCACGCCGAGCCCCAGGCGGGCGCGCGGCCCCACGTGCTTCCGCTCGCCGCGGCAACCGGCCGTCTGTCGGAGTAGACCCACAGATTGCCGCCGCCGATGAAATCCAGTCCCGTGTGATCGAAGTTGTCGTCCGCCCAATCATCCACGGCGATGCCCTGCGCGGGCGTACCGTACCAACTGTTCAGGTTGAACGGGAAGAGCGCCGACACCGGCGCGCCCTGATGGTGGCTGAAGTAATGCCGGCCGACCTGTCCGTGGTTGTTCGACAGGCCGTTGGGATAAACCTTCGACTTCGAGAGCAGGAGCAGCCGGATGTTCTCGTACGTGTGGCTCGCGACCAGCACGACCTTCGCCGGCTGAAAGTACTCGACGCCGTCGGTCACATAAGAGACGCCAGTCGCGCGACCCTCGCCGTCCACTTCGATCTGGGTGACGTGGGCGCGCGTCACGACCGTGAGGCGGCCCGTCGCCTGCGCCCTCGGGATCGTGGTGACGTGCGGACTATTTTTCGCATCGACGTGACAGCCGCCCTTATTGCAGAACCCGTGATACATGCAGGCCGATCGGTTCTGGTACGACCGTGAATTGATCGACGCGGGACCGGGAAACGCGTGCCACCCGAGCGACCGCGCCGACACCGCCATCTTCTCGAGGAAGTCCGTTCCGCGCAGCGGCGGCATCGGATAGGGGCGCTTGCGCGGCCCCTCGAACGGATTGCCGCGCGGATCGATCTTGCCGTTGACGTTGCCGGCTTGTCCCGACACGCCCATCTCGTATTCGATCTTGTCGTAGTACGGCTCGAGTTCTTCGTACCCGAACGGCCAGTCCTCCACCGTTGACCCTTTCGGGATCCGCGAGGCGCCATAGCGCCGCTTCGTCTCGCTCGCCACCTTGAAGTCCCACGGGTTCAGGCGCCAGCTCTGCGCCCAGTAGTGGAGCGCGGTGCCGCCGACCGCATTCATCATCGGATGGCTGGCGGCGCGGCTCGTCGGCGCCGACCGCGTCGCCCTGAACGTCGGGACTTCGCCGTTGGCTTTCTGCACGGCCATCGGCCAGTTGCGCACGTTGTTCCGGATCTCGTCGGGCGCGAAATCGCGTCTGGTCAGCCACGTTCCGGCCTCGAGGCCAATCACGTCGAGGCCGGCCTGCGCGAGCGGAAGCACGGCCACGCCGCTGCGCTCCTGTCATCTGCGAGCCTGGGTGGGACAAGCGCTCCGCCATGGCCTTGTTGAACATATCGGTGTCGTACGCCGACTTGTGATTGGGCTTCAACTCGTTGTGCTCCAGGCGCCGCTGATCTTCCGCCGACACCATCGTGCGGATGCCCGGATACCCGATCAAGTCCCAGCCGACGAAGTTGGCGTTGCCGCCGTAGTAGGGATCGCCGAACGTGCCTTGCCACGTATGCGTGCGAACCATGTTGAAGAACGCCGCGGAACCGCCGGTAAAGCCGGTGGCCGCGCTTGTCTCGACGTCGATCAGCAGAGAATCCTGATCGGTCGGCGACAGCTGCGAGAAGGGCGCGCCTCGCGACGATCGCGAGTAACGATCGAGCGCGGCGAGACCGGCGGCGTACGCCGAACGAGACGAGGCCAGCGCGCCGCCGAGCGCGCGATCGATGTAGTGCGCGGCGCGTGCCTCCGCCGCGCCCGGCCCCAGCGCGTCGCTCGGGATGAGCCGCGCCACGATCGCCTCGAGCAGATCGGATTCGGCCGCCGTCAAATGCTCGAGCGGCTCGCGCCTGCCTTGGAGCGCGGGGCTTTCAGCCCCGCGATCATCGCGGCCCTGAACGGGCCGCGCGACTGGCACCGCCCCGCGATTGTCGCGACCCTGAAAGGGTCGCGCGACCGGTACTACCGCGGCAAGTCCCGCGCGCTTCAGCAGATCGCGCCGTGAAATAAGCGTCATGCCGGTTTCCTCTTCATGGCTTCTCCTTCTTCCCTTTCGCGACGCGGAACAATTCGGCGAGGTCTTCATGACCGGTGGTCGAGGCATACATCAGCGCGGTCCGGCCCAGATTGTCCTCGAGGTCCATGTCGGCGCCGCGATCGAGCAGCACGCGCACGACGTCGATCATGTTGCCCGCGCTCGCGACGATGAGCGCCGTCCGGCCGTCGGAATCCTTGGCGTTCGGGTTCGCTTTGCGGTCGAGCAGCACCATCACGGCTTCAGCGCAGTTCGCGCGCGCCGCCGCGAGCAGCGGCGCGTCCCCGCCTTTCGCGCCCTCGACGCTCAGACCCGCGTCGAGCAGGACGCTGACCGCTTCGGGGTGGCATGCCGACGCCGCGAGCCTGAGATCGAGGTCGCGTGCCTTCGCGCCGCGTTTCCGCAGCGCCTGAATCGCGTCAGCGGATCCGGCCGCCGCCGCGTAGGTGAGCGCCACGCCGCCGGCGGCGTCGACCGCGTTCACGTCTGCGCCAGCGGCCAGGAGGGCTTGCACGACGGCGACGTCGCCGCTGGAAACGCCCGCCATCAGCGCGGTCCGGCCCTGATTGTCTTTCACGTTCGGATCCGCGTGACCCGACAGCAGCGCGTTCACGGGCTCGGCGTAGCCGCCGAACGCGGCGACGGTGAGCGCCGTCATGCTCGACGCGCTCCGACTGTTGACGTCCGCGCCGCTCGCCAGCAGCAGGCGGACCGTCTCGCCGCGGTTCGCCGAGGCGGCGCGCATCAGCGCCGTCGTTCCATCCTCAGCCGCGGCGCGCACGTCGGCGCCGGCGGCGATGAGCCGGCGCACGATCGCCGTCTGTCCCTGCGCTGCCGCCACCATCAACGGCGTGAGTCCGGTTTCGTCGGTCGCGTTGACGTCGGCGCCTCCGGCGATCAATGCGTCGACCGTCTTCATCGAACCGTACAACACGGCATCCGAGAGCGACTGCTGCGCGCGCGCCCCGACGAGACTCGCCGCGCACAACATGAACGTCAACGTCACCAGCAGGTCCGGCGTGGTCCGGCGCATTTACCACTCCATTGCGTCCATTGCGCTGCAGCGTAGGGTTGTACTGAACGCGCCAGCGGAGTATACTGGCTCGGCGTTGTCAGTTCGCACCAAAACGGAGGTATCGATGCGACGTTTCCGGGTTGCCGTGCTGAGCCGCAGAGCCGTGCTCCTTGCTCCCATCGGCGTGACCTTGCTGGGTAGTGTCCTGATCGCCGCCGCGACACGCCACCAGGCGCGCGCTCCCGAGTTCGACGGCGACGGCCAGCCGGACCTCGCGATGTGGAGACCGCCGCTCGGCAACGTCACGAGCGGAACCTTCTACGCCCTCACCAGCAAGGACAACTACTCGACCAGTTCGGTCGCGACGGGCAGTCTCGGCGTGGCGGGCGACATTCCGATCGCCGGCGATTTCGATGGCGATGGCAAGACCGACATCGCGACCTACACACCGACCGGCACGCATGCGTGGTCGATTCGGCTGTCGTCCCAGGGCTGGACGTCCATTACCACGTTCCAATGGGGCACCGACGGAGATATCCCGGTGCCGGCGGATTACGACGGCGATGGCAAAACCGACATCGCGGTCTACAGGCCGACGGAAGGTCGATGGTACGTCCTGCTGTCGAAAACGGGATTCACGAGCGGCGCCTACGCCATTTGGGGCGGCCTCAGTTCGATTCCGGTCCCCGCCGACTACGATGGGGACGGTAGGGTGGATCTCGCCACGGTCGAGACGGCGGAATTCAACGGTCTGAACACCTGGTACATTCTCAAGGGAGGATCGAACTTCACGTCGGCCTACGCGATTCAAGGAATGGGCGCGCCAGGTACGACGCCGGTCCCGGCCGACTACGACGGCGACGGCAAGGTGGATGCGGCGGTCTACGATCGACTCACGAGTACGTTCACCTTGCGGTTGGCTAAAGACCAATCCGATACCGGCTCGAAACAGTGGGGCATTGCTGGCGATATTCCGGTGCCCGCCGATTACGACGGCGACGGCAAAGCGGATCTTGCCGTGTTCCGGCCGACGACGGCGACCTATTACATCCTGCAGGCGAGCACGACCTATGCGACGAGCTTCGCGCGGCCGTTCGGGTTTGTCGGCCGGGCCACCGACCTTCCAGTCCTGGCGCGCTAAACTGGTGAGCAACGCACGTTCAGAAAAGATCGGACAAGTTGGTGTACCGCCCGCCGATATACTTCGCGCACGCGTCGTAAAAGACGGTGAAGAGCCGACCAGAATCTAATCGCACCGTGCTGGGATAGCTCTCGTCGCCCCACGTGCAGTGCCCGTGATAGATAACTCTTGGCGGTCCCAGGGCTGAGCCTCCCGGAGTCGTCTGAACTTGCATGACGGTCGGTCGGCCTTCACCGAATTTTCCCGACCAATCTCCCCACGTGTGAACGACGATAGGGGCGGGCTGACCAGGAATGTCGACACGCAGCAGGTCCGAGGCCTGGGCAAATACGTCCGTTTCGGCGGCCTTCGTCCACGTCTTCCCCCCATCCTGTGATTCGGTAGCGTACGCCCGGTTACGGGCCCGCTCGGTGCGCATCACGGCAACAACGCGGCCGTGCCCGAGGTACGCCAGGGCCGGCTCCACGAAGTCGACGTCACGATCGTGGCCGATGTCGATTTCGGTGCTCGCGGGCCACGTTCGGCCATCGTCGTGGCTTCGCAAGACGACGCTGCGGCCCTCGGTCTCTCCGACACGGTGACCGTACGCGGGGATCAGCAGGTCTCCGTCATCGAGCTCCACGATTTTTGCCGAGGTGGCCGGCCCTTCCAGCGGTTCATGGCGTTGATCCGGCGGGACGTCGAAGCTGGTGCCAACCGGAATCGGCGCCGACCACGTCTTGCCTTTGTCTTCAGACCGAAGCACGAAGACGCCGAGCGATCTCATGTCGAAGTAAAGGTAATAGCTGACGATCAGCGTCCCGTGGCGGCTTTCAATGATGCTGGGATCGCGATGATTGATCCCCGGCCTATCCACGACGACGGTTGGCGCACTCCAGGTGCGCCCATCGTCGCGGCTCCTGACCAGAGCGATCCGTCCGAGATAGTGCATGTGCTCGGGGCTTTCGTAAAACACCACGAGCAGCTCGCCGTCCCGCAAACGTTCGACGGTCGGGAAGAACGTGTTGTACTCACCGTTCTGGCGCGCGACGACGACGTCAGGCCGAGCGAGATCTGCACCGGTTCCCAGCACGACTTGGGACGCAACGAGCAGAAACGTGGGAGCTGAAAGTGGTTTCATGCGTCTATCAGGGCTCGCGCGATTTCTTCGACGGACGTATACCGAGCCTGCTCCCGGACGCGAGCCACGAAGCCTGTCATGTTCGCGACGGCGAAGCTGATCCCGTTGAGATTCCGCTCCGGCGGCACACCGGGAATCTCCCTCGGAAAACCGCATGCGCGAAACACGATCGAATCGTTGACGCCGGCCACCCGGTACTCGTCACGCGGACACGTCGCGTCCAATTGCACGGCAATGACGCCTGGCAGGCTGCCCGGCAACCACCGCACGC
>JACPZV010000568.1 GCA_016195295.1 Acidobacteriota bacterium | reverse complement strand
CCGTCACCGAGCCGTTCGGGCGGCAGTGCCTGATGGCGCGCCGGCTGGTCGAGCGGGGCGTGCGGTTCGTCCAGATTTTCGCGGGCGGTGTGGGCAACCAGAACGTCGACACGTGGGACGCACACGCGGACATCAAGTCGAACCATACGCAGCATGCCGCCGAGACCGACGCACCCACCTCCGGCCTACTCACCGACTTGAAAGCGCGCGGGCTGCTCGACACGACGCTCGTCATCATGCATTCGGAATTCGGCCGCATGCCGATCAGCCAGCGTGGCGTCGGGCGGGATCACAACCCGGGCGCGCAGACCGTGCTCATGGCCGGCGCCGGCATCAAGGGCGGCCAGGTGATCGGCTCCACAGACGAGTTCGGGTACAAGGCACAGGAGCAGCCGATCTCGTATCACGACCTGCACGCCACGATGCTGCACCTGCTGGGCCTGGATCACGCGAAGCTGACCTACAGGTTCAACGGGCGCAACATGCGTCTGACGGATGTGTACGGCACGCTGATCCCGCAGATCGCGAATGCCTGATTGGCCAACGCGTTGTTGCAGCCCGGCCAGGACCAGCGCCTCGTCCGCCCACGCGTCCGCCGTTGCCCTGGTCCTCGCCATCCCCGAGCGGCTACCTGTGGGACACCAAGCAGGGAGACGATGCTAAGATGACCGGGCCGCTGCATGCGAGCCGAACCGATCGCGAAATACATCATCACTGCCCATGCCGCATTCGAGATGGCGCGACGTGGGATCAGCGAAGAACTGGTGAATGAGGTGATGGGCGCGCCAGAACAGCGACTTCCGGTACGCACTGGCCGCGTTGTGCTGCAGTCGCGTCTGGCTCGAGCGGGCGCACACAAAGCCGCGCTTGTTCGCGTCTTTGTGGACGTCGATCGAGTTCCACCTGAAGTCGTGACCGTGTACGCGACCAGCAAGATCGCAAAGTATTGGAGTCCGAGCCATGAAAGTTAACTACGACCTCCACACGGACATCCTGACCGTGATCCTGAAGGACAACGTCGCCGTTGCAGAGAGCGACGAAGACAAGCCGGGCGTGATCCTCGATTACGACGCGAAGGGAGAACTTGTGTCCCTGGAAATCCTGGACGCTTCCCATCGGGTCAGTGAAGCGCGCAAGGTGGAATTTCAGATGGCCGAGTAGGACGCTGCACTTGGCCCACCACTGAGGAAATGCGATGAAAAACGTCACACGCGCGCCCGCTCTGGCACTGGTCGTATCGCTGATGATACTTGGCACGACGTCGTCTCAGGCGCAGGAAGGCATCAAGCGAACCGACCTGCAGAAAAACGACCTGTCGATTCCCGGACGCGAGGTCGTGCAGCAAATGGTCGAATTGCAGCCCGGCGTGGTCGTCGACAGACACACGCATCCGGGCGAGGAAGTGACGGTCGTGCTCGAGGGCGCGTTGCTCCTCGAGGTCGCCGGCAAGCCGGCAGCGACGTACCGTGCCGGTCAGGCGTTCACCGTCCCTCCCGGCGTCGTGCACGGCGCGAAGAGCACCGGCACTGCTGCGGCCAAGCTGCTGGCGACCTACATCGTCGAGAAAGGCAAGCCGCTCCGCTCGCCCGCGCCGTAAATCTCCGCGGCCGGGGTTCAAGGCTGGCGCGAAGCGCTCACGCTACCTCGTGCGGCGCTTCACCGGTGGCGCGAGCATCGGAATGAGATCGCGGCCGTTTCGACGATAGACGGAAAAGTCTGCGCGGTCGAGCGTCACGACCTGACAATCGCGCATCAACTCGGTCATGCGCACGATACACGCATCCGCCAGGTCCATGCTCCGATCGGCGTATTTCTTCAACAGTGCCAGGACGGAAGCGGTCTGCTCCGCGAGATCGAAGGCCAGGACGATCTCACCGGCCTGAATCATCTCCACGACGGCCGCGGGTTGTCCTGTCATGGCGGCCGCTTCCGCCATCGCTTCCGGACAGGTGTGAAAAGGAGGCCCGAGACGTTGAATGGTGTCGAGCGCCCAGCGGTGGTAGTCGTCGTCGCGATTCAGCGCGGCGATCAGCGGGCCCGCGTCAAGGATGTGCGTCATGCACGCCTCCTCGTCCACGCACGACGATAGGCCTTGTTGGTGCTGAGATCGGCGGGACCGCGCATCGCGCCGAAGTGACGCGACATCACCGGCAGGCCGCCGGCCTTCCGCAGGCGATCGGCAATCGCCTGCCGGGCGATTTCCCCTTTGGACAGACCTGTCTGGCGCGCTTCCCGTTGCAGAGCTTCGGCCAGGTCGTCACCCAGCCGGATCGTCAGCGTGTCCTGCATACGGCCGACTGTAACACGTCGTTGGCAGCAGTGCAACACATCGGGCGGTGAACACCATGCCGCCAGTTCTGCAACGCACTCTCAGATTCCGTCCAGCCGTCCGGTGGCGTCGCCAAAGCGGTCGAGCGTGACGCCCATGCGATCCATCAGCGACAGGTAGAAGCTGCACAGCCTCCGGTTCTCGTCGCCGGCGAGGGTGTAATCGAGGACGCGGCCTGTTTCGAGCGCCCCGCCGAGCCGGCCGGCGGTGAGCACGGGGACCTTCGTGCTGTCGTGGTTGCTGCCGGACCACATGTTCGACATGAACACCAGGCACGAATTGTCCAGCACGGTGCTCTCGCCCTCGGGCATCGCGGCGAGCCGGTCAATCAGGTAGGCGTACTGCGTCATGTAGAACTGATTGATCCGCATGAAGGCGTCGGTCGTGTCTTCGTGACTGGCCAGGTGGTGGGCCAGCTTGACGTCGAGGAAGGGATAGAAGAGTCCCGAGATGTCGCGGCACATGAGCAACGTCGCGATGCGCGTCTTGTCGGTCTGAAAGGCGAGCGCCAGGATGTCGCACATCAGACGCATGTGATCGCGGATGTCCTCGGGCAGACCGTTGTCGGGCCGCTTCATGAAGGCGACCGGCTGGCTGCGACCTCACGCGTTCGCGTCTGCCTTGTCCATCGCGACGCGCATGTCCTGGGCGCGCTTCTCGACTTCCCGCACGCTCGTCAGGTATTCATCGAGCTTCATCTTGTCGGTCGAGGCGATCTGCCGGCGGAGCGATGCCGCCTGCTCCATGACGCGATCGAGCACGCTCAGATTGCGCTGGCTGCCGCGGTTCTCGAACAGACTGTCGAACGCGAGCGACGGATACACTTCCATCGGCACCGGGGACGACGGGCTGGACCACGAGACGTGCGAGCTGTACGCCATCGAGAAGTTCGTCTCGTGATAGCCGGTGACCGGCTGCTCGCACCCGAGGACCAGGCTGGGCTGCACCGTCTGGTCGCCGATGTGGCTCGCCATGACCTGGTCGAGGCTCACGCCGCCATGCAGTTCCGCGCCCTTAGTGAGCGGCGCGCCCGACAGCAGATTCCCCGTCATGCCCGGGTGGATGCCGACGCCGGTGGCGGCCTTGTTGAACAGACCCTTGATGTAGTTGATCTTGCCCTTGAACGGTTCGAGCGGAGCGAGACTCGGACCCAATTCCATGTCGCCGCTCGCGCCTGAACCTGTGGCCCACCACCGGTCGGGGTTGACGCCGTTGGCCATGAACAGGATGGCGAGCCGTCGAGGCGCCCCGGCGGCGGACGGCTCTGCGCCCCACACGGGCAGCGACTCCAACCAGGGCAGGGCCATCACGACACCCGTGCCGCGAAGAAATCGCCGGCGCGACACTTCACGGGG
>JACPZV010000065.1 GCA_016195295.1 Acidobacteriota bacterium | reverse complement strand
GATCCGTCTCGCGTCGGGCGGCATGTTCGTGAAAAACAACTCCCACACCGGGAGCGCCTGGAGCGCTTGGTTCCCCAGAACGCCGACGTAGAGCTCGCGGCCTTCGATGTACTGTTCGACGATGGCGGCGGTGCCGATGCTCTCGTGGATGAACGCGACGCGCTCGTTCAGCTTCTCGTCGCTGTCGACGACCGACGCTTGCGAGATGCCGATCGACGCCTCCTGCGTCAGCGATTTCACCATCAACGGAAACGGCAGGCGCTTGGGCCGGCGCACGGGCCGGCCGATACGAAACACCTCAAACTCGGGGACGGAGATGCGATGGTAGGCGAGGAGCTTTTTCGAGAGCGACTTGTCGCGCGCGAGCAGCAGCCCGCGCGGATTGCAGCCGGTGTAGACGAGCTTCAACAGCTCGAGATGCGAGACGACGTTCTGGTCGAAGATGACGATGTCGTCGAACCCCTCGAGCAGGTTGAACGCGATGTGCGGCTTCCAGTCGGTCGCCGCGCGACGGATGTCGCGGAGGTCGTCGTGGACGCCCAGCACCTGGACCTCGTGGCCCATCGCCCGCAGCGTCGAGATGACGTCGTACTCGGTGCGCCACGGCGCGGAGGTAATGTCCGTGCCTTCCTCGATCTGCTCGGGCGGAATCAAGTGGCGGTGCACGAGCGCGAGCACGCGCAGCTTGACGCCGCTCACAGCGCCACCCGGTGCCGGCCGCTGTGCAGGTAGTTCATGGTCTGCACGGTGAGAAAGACCATGAAATCGATCTTCGATTCCTGCTCGGATTCCGTGAGCCGCAGGTTTTGCGCCCGGCACCGCTCGATGATCTTCTCGATCAACTGATCGATGGTGTACTGGTAGCTGTCCGTAAAGCTCGCGACCGTGCTGCGCACTTCGCGGCGGATGCGGCGGATGAACTGCGCGGCCAGCGGTCGCCTCGCGTGCTGCGGCGCGTCGGAAAACAGATACCGCAGATCGCGCTCGTAGAAATCCGGGTGATCGAGGCCGTAGTGCTCGCGCTTTTTCTTGTAGTGTTCGTCGAGCGTTTTCTTCAGGCGTGGGAGCGGATCCACCGTGCGCGTCGATCGCACGCGCGGACGCGTGCGCGCCAGTTCGCGCACGAGGCGATCCATGTACTCGAGCTTCCGCAGGGCCGGCCAGCCCGCGTACTGCGTGGCCCACACCGACTGCGGGTCCAGCCACACGGCGAACGTCTCGGCGAAATCTTCGTCGGGATGGCTCTGCGCGTACCAGTGGTCGAGATGGTGGACGAAGCTCTTGCTGTACGGCTTGGGCGTGTAGTACTCGGGGTACGGCGTCTCCGGGTTGCCGAACAACCGGCGGCGCGTCGGCCGCCGGCGCAGCCCGTACGCGTTGTCGATCGCGTGGCCCGCTTCGTGGCGCAGGATGCGCAAGCACGAGACCGGATCGCCGCCCTCGACTTCGAGCATCTGCGCGAGCTCCAGCTTCTGCAGACGAGGATGCGCGAGATAGAAGGGGATGGCGATGCCCGGCACGCCGTCCGGCGTGAACCACTCGTCCGAGAGCCAGTACCGCAGGCGGCCGTTCAGCCCGCGCCCGGCGAGCTCGGCGTTGAGCTGCGCGATCCGCGGCTCGAGCTCGGTGCCCTCGATCGACAGACCGAGATCGCACATGCGCAGCGCGAGCAGCGCCTCGTCGGGGAGCGTCGCCCACTCGGGCGGCTTCACGCCTTCGCGATCGGCGGCGCCGGTTTCCACCATTCCGTGTCCCGCTCGTATGCGTCCGCGATGCGCAGCACCGTCGCCTCGTCGAAGCGCCGTCCGGTCAACTGCAGCCCGACCGGCAGGCCGTCGCTCGTGAAGCCGCACGGCACGCTGACGCCCGGGAGGCCCGTCAGGTTGGCGCTCACCGTGAACACGTCAGCCAAGTACATCTGCAGCGGATCGGCCACGCGTTCGCCGAGCTTGAACGCGGGCGTCGGGCTCGTCGGCATCGCGATCGCGTCGACCGCGTTGGCGCCTCCAAACGCCTGCTCGTAGTCGCGCAGGATCATCGTGCGCAGCTGCTGAGCCTTGAGATAGTACGCGTCGTAGTAACCGGCGCTGAGGACGTAGGTGCCGAGCATGATGCGGCGCTTCACTTCGGGCCCGAAGCCGCGCTCTCTCGTTCGCGCATACATGGTGCCGAGTGCTGAGTGCTGAGTGCTTGGTGCCGGTGCTGGTGCCGGGTGCGGGGTGCCGGGTGCTGCGGATACGGGCGCCGCGCGGAATCCGTAGCGCACGCCGTCGTAGCGCGCGAGGTTCGAACTGGCTTCCGCCGTCGCCACGAGATAGTAGACGGGAATGGCGTACTCGGCGTGCGGCAACTCGACGTCGACCAGCGTCGCGCCGCGCGCGGCGATCGTGTCCAGCGCGATCATGACCGCGCGTGACACGTCGGCGTCCACGCCCTGCTCGACCAGCGCCCGCGGCACGCCGATGCGTGTTCCGCGTACGTCGCCGGTCAGCCCCGCCGCGTAGTCCGGGACCGGCTCGGG
>JACPZV010000553.1 GCA_016195295.1 Acidobacteriota bacterium | reverse complement strand
GGCGTCGGTCCCGCTGTTCTGGTATCTACTAGTGACCGTGGCGGTTCCGCTCTTGAACGGCGCGGCGCGGGGCGATGAGAGCCGCTTCGCGGAGCACAGCGCCGTGATCGTCGCGGGATCGGTCATAGTTTCGCTCTCGCTGCTCTTACGTGCGGCGCGATGTTCGCGCCGGCGGCATGGGCGCAGCAGGCATCCGGCATTGCCGGCGTGGTGCGAGACAGCGTCGGCCTTCCGATGCCCGGCGTCACGGTCGAGGCCGCGAGCCCGGCGCTGATCGAAAAGGTCCGTTCGGTGACCACCGACGGTGAGGGTCGATACGGCATCGTCGATTTGCGCCCCGGCGACTACATCATCACGTTCACGCTGACCGGTTTCTCCACCGTCAAGCGCGAGGGCGTGGTGCTCGGCTCGGGTTTCACGGCGACGGTCAATGTGACCCTGAACGTGGGCGCGATCGCGGAAACGATTACGGTGACCGGGGCGTCGCCGATCGTGGACGCTCAAAGCTCCCGGCGCCAGGAGACGCTCAACACGAGGGAACTCGAATCGTTGCCGAGCGGCAGCATCGGGTTGCAGACGCTCGCCTATGTGACGCCCGGCTTTGCCGCCACTCAAGCGGACGTCGGCGGCACTCGCGATACGTGGTCGGCGCAAGGTGCCTACACCTTCTTCCATGGCAAGACCGGGACGCGCGCCTCGTACGACGGCTTCCGAAACCAGTACTTCATCGGCGCAGCCTCCGGCGTCGGCTACACCACCGACAGCGGCAACATCGAGGAGCTGCAGTTGGAAACCACTGGCATGGGTGCGGACTCCGGCTCGGGCAGCACCTCCCTCAACGCGATTCCGAAGAGCGGCAGCAACACCTTCCGAGGCAGCCTCGACGGGTATTACTCGAACGCCAACATGCAGAGCGCGAATATCGACGACGGTCTCAGGTCGTTCGGCATCACTTCGAGCGGCGAGGTTCAGCGCATTTACCGGGCCGGCGCGCAGCTCGGCGGCCCGATCAAACAGGACAAGCTGTGGTTCTTCGCCGCGATCGCGCGCTGGGGTTCGAGCGTCAACCAGCCGGGTGCGTACTACAACGCGCTGCAGGGAAAGTCCGGCAACCCGGTCACGCCGACGCTGTTCTTTCAGCCCGACCTGAGTCGTCCGGCCGCCGGCCTCGATTGGTACAGAACCAACTCGCTCAGGACGACGTGGCAGGCTTCGGCTCGCCAGCGAGTCAACTTCTACTTCGACGTCCAGAAAAACTGCCGGTGCACGACCGGCCCCTTCACGGGCGCGAACGCGATCGAGTCCGAGCGCGGCTGGGACTGGTGGCCTTCCGGCGTGGTGCAAGGCACGTGGACGATGCCCGTGACCAGTCGTTTGCTCCTCGAAGCGGGCGCGGGCTGGCAGGTCGCGAACTGGATCAACTTCGCCGAAGAGGGTGTGACGCGAGACGACCGGTCCATTCTCGAGACGAGAACCAATTTCCGCTATGGCGCCACCGTCTCGCTCACCGCGCCGATCGCCCGCACCGGTCGCAGCTCCCAGCGGTTCTCGCTGTCGTATGTGACGGGCACCCACAACATCAAGCTTGGCGTGACCGACGAGCAGGCGTTCAACGACGAGTCCCGGAGCCGCAATAACACCACCGACGGCTTGAATTACGACTTCCTCGATGGGAAGCCGATCCGGCTCCAGTATCAGGTGGACCCGTACTTCCAGCAGGAGCGCCAGAACGTCGAGCTCGGCATCTTCGCGCAGGACGCCTGGAAGATCCAGCGTCTGACGCTGAACCTGGGCCTGCGCTTCGATTACCTGAGCATGGGCTTCCCGGCGGCAGATCTCGCCGCCGGACTCTACGTGCCGGCCCGTCACGTCGACGAGTTGAAGGGCGTGCCCCAATGGACCGACATCAACCCGCGCCTGGGCGTGGCACTGGACGTCTTTGGCAACGGTCGCACGGCGGTCAAGGCGTCGATCGGCCGCTACAACCAGCTGAGTCGCAGCGACATGACGCGCCGCTTCCATCCGTTCACCTCATCGATCAGCAACGCGTTCCGCAACTGGAACGACGAAACGTACCCCGTGGGCGATCCTCGCAGAGGGAACTACATTCCGGACTGCGTCCTGACGAACTTCGCCGCGAACGGTGAGTGCGGGAAGATTTCCAATGACAACTTCGGCAAGTTCCTCCCACAGGCGACGCTGTTCGACGACTCCGTCATCAAGGCCAACCGCGACTACCTCTGGGACATCAACGTCGAGGTGCAGCATGAGGTGGTGCAGGGGCTGTCGGTCAGCGCCGGGTACAACCGGAACTGGGACGGCAATTTCATCGTGACCGAGAACACCCTGGTTGGCCCGCAGAACTTCGACGAGTACTGCATCAACGTACCGGCCGATCCGCGTCTGCCCACCGGTGGCAACCAACTCTGCGGCTTCTATGACGTCCAGCCGCAGCTCTTCGGGCTCGGCACGCTGCGCGTCACCAACGCCAGCGAGTTTGGGAAGCCGCAGCGCTACTGGGATGGCTTCGCGTTCGGCGCGAATGGGCGTCTCCCCCGAGGCGTGAGGCTCGGCGGCGGACTGGACGTGGGTCGGAACGTCGACGATCACTGCTACACGGTGGACGTGCCGAACCAGCCGAACGACATCAACAACTCGAATACCGGCGGACCGTTCTGCCGGATTGTCACGTCGTGGGGAGATCTCCTCGACTTCCGCTTCCGAGGGAGCGTGCCGCTGAAGGGCGGCTTCGATGCGAGCTTCATCTACCGGAATACGCCTGGCGCGGAGCAGTCGGCGCTGCTCCAAGTCACATCCGCGGACGTCAAGTTCAAAAACCCCGCCCGAACGACGCTCACGACCGCCAAGGCCGTGAACCTCTACGCACCCAATTCAGTGTTCGGCGATCGCTTCGCGCAACTGGATGTGGCCGTGAACAAGTCGTTCAACGTCGGGTGGGGCCGGGTGCGGGCGGCGTTGGACGTCTACAACGTGCTGAACACGAATACCGCTCAGAACGTCGTCACCGCCTACGGTACGCGGTGGCTGCGGCCGGTAACGTTTGTGGACGCGCGTCTGGCTCGTGTGACCGCGAGCATTCAGTTTTAGGCGTAGGCGAGGGAGCAGGAGGGAACGATGCGTCGGGTGCTCGCGTTCGCGCTGGTTCTCTGGTTGGGCAACACCTCCGCTGCGCTGGCGGGAGAAACACTGCTCGCGTCGGCGACCCGCTTGGCGCGCGAGGCGGCACGATCTCAGGCGCCGTCGCGGACGAGCTCCGATGCGGCCATGGCATCTGCCCGCGAGTCGGCATCGCGCAGCACCCTGGCCTTCGGGCAGAGGCAGCCAGCGCTCGTCGCAAGCGGCATGAGCAGGCGGACGAAGGTCCTCATCTGGCTGGCCGCGGGCGTGGGATTTGCGGCCACCGCCTACACCATCGACCACAAGGTGCAGGACAACACGCCGTCAAGTCTGGGCACCCGGAAGGATTAGGCCAAGCACGCCCTCCGTCAGACCGCAGCCATTCATGGCAACAGCCCCAGCTCACGACTAGAATACACGCGTGTTCAGCACGCGGCGCTTGCATTGGCTCGTTGTCGGCTTCGTCGCGCTGCTCCTCAACTCGGCGTATCTCTTTACGTTTGCGGATCCGACGCTGTGGTATTTCCTGCAGGTCGCGTTGCATCCGTTGCTGGGGCTGACGCTCGGGGCTGGCGTCGCGTGGTCGATCCTCGCGTGGCGCTTCAGGCCGGGCGCGCTCGCGCTGGCGGGTCTCGCGACGAGCGGCCTCGGCTTGGCCTTCGGCGTCGCGGTCAGCATCCTCGGCGCAACGACGGCTTACCGCCTGCTGGTGGAGGCGCACGTGGCGACCTCCGCGCTTGGCGCCACGCTGCTGGTCGTGTACTTGTGGGCAACTGCCCCGCGACTGGGCCGCGCGTGGGCTGTTCGCGCCGCGACGGCGACGGTGCTCGTGGCTGCAGCCGCGGCGGCGATACAGCACGGCAGCCGCCAGGCGCGGTGGCGATCGGCCTATCGCATCGTCAACCCGCCCACACCGCCGGCGACGATGGAAGAGGAAGGCGCTGGTCCGACCAGTCCGTTCTTTCCCTCGTCGGCGAACACCAACGTCAACGGCATCATCCCAGCCACCTTCTTCATGACGAGCCAGAGCTGCGGGCGATGTCATCGAGACATCTACGAGCAGTGGAGCTCGTCCGCGCATCACTTCTCGTCGTTCAACAACCAGTGGTATCGGAAGTCGGTCGAGTACATGCAGGACGTGACCGGCACCCGGCCCTCAAAATGGTGTGCGGGGTGCCACGACCACGCCGTGTTCTTCAACGGACGGTTCGACCGTCCCATCAGGGAACAGGTCGACACGCCCGAGGCGCAAGCGGGTCTGGCGTGCACCTCCTGCCATTCGATCACGCGCGTGCACAGCTCAATGGGCCAGGGCGACTTCGAGATCGAGTACCCGCCGATGCACGATCTCGCCGCCAGCGAGAATCCCTTACTGAGACGAGTGCACGACGCGCTGCTGTACCTGGCGCCTGAACCGCATCGCAGGACATTCCTCAAGCCGTTCCACCGCGAACAGACGGCCGAGTTCTGCTCGGCCTGCCACAAGGTGCACCTCGACGTGCCGGTGAACCGCTATCGGTGGTTCCGCGGCTTCAACGATTACGACAACTGGCAGGCGTCGGGCGTGTCGGGACAGGGCGCGCGGTCGTTCTACTACCCGGCGCAGCCGCAGAAATGCGCCGACTGCCACATGCCGCTCGTGGATTCCACCGATCCCGCGGCGAAGAACGGCAAGATTCGCTCGCATCGTTTTCCTGCCGCGAACACCGCGCTGCCGTTCGTCAATCACGACCCGGTGCAGCTGAAGGTCGTTCAAGATTTTCTCCGCGACGGCCAGATCTCAGTCGATCTATTCGGCATCACGCGCGTGACCGCCGGTCCGACTGCCGGAGGCGCTCGCGCGGCGACCGAAGGCATCCCGCAGATCGCGAGCACGTTCGCGGTCGGCGAAGAGTCGGCCGCCTTTGGCGCCGCGGCGGCGACGCTCGCCGCGCCCCCGGCCGAAGTGCTCGCGCCGCTCGACAGGATCCCGGTGACCGTGCGCCGCGGCGAATCGGTCCGCGTCGAGGTCGTCGTCCGCACGCGGAAGGTCGGTCACTTTTTCCCGGGAGGCACCGTCGACGCGTTCGACGTGTGGGTTGAGCTCGAGGCGGTCGATGACAAAGGACGGGTGCTGCTGCACAGCGGCCAGGTGGCGGACAACGGCAAGGGGCCGGTGGATCCCGCCGCGCACTTCTACCGCAGCCTCCAGCTCGATGAGCACGGCAACCCGATCAACAAGAGAAATGCATGGATGACGCGGTCGGTCGCCTACGTTCGGCTGATCCCGCCGGGTGCGGCCGACACCGTGCATTACCACCTGCAGATTCCACGCGACGCCGGCAACACCATATTCCTGCGTGCGAAGGTGAACTATCGCAAGTTTGCGTGGTGGAATACGCAGTGGGCGTTCGCCGGCGTGCGCGACCCATCGCAACCCCATCCGCCGGTCACCCCATCGTATGACGACGGTCGCTGGCGGTTCACGGGAGACACGTCAGGCGTGTCGGGGGCGATGAAGGCTATCCCCGATATTCCGACGACCGTGATGGCGGAGGCGACGGCATCGATGGCCGTCACCGACGAGCGCGCCGCGTTCCCCACGATCAAACCGTTCCTGGACGCGTCGGTCCGCGAGCGCTGGAACGACTACGGCATCGGACTGCTGCTGCAGGGCGACTTGAAGGGCGCACAGGCGGCATTCAGGAACGTGATGGCGATGGATCCGGCCTATGCCGACGGTCCGGTCAACGTCGCCCGCGCGCAGCTTCAGGAAGGCGACGTCGACGGCGCGATGGAGGCGCTCGAGCAGGCGCTGAAGATATCGCCGCGTCTCGCCAAGGCGCATTTCTTCCTCGGCACGGCCTTGAAGACGCTGGGCCGCTACGACGCGGCGCTCGATCATCTGCGCGTGGCCGCCGAGCAGTACCCGCGCGATCGCGTGGTGCTCAATCAGATCGGCCGCGTACAGTTCCTCGAGCGCCGCTTCGACGAAGCGATCGCCAGCTTCACCAAGGCGCTGGCGGTCGATCCGGAGGATCTCGAAGCGCATTACAACCTGATGTTGTGCTACCAGGGGAAGGGCGACGCGGCGCTCGCGGGACGCGAGCGGTCCCTCTACACGCGCTTCAAAGCCGACGAAGCCGCGCAGGCCATCACCGGACCGTATCGGTTGAAGGCGCCTGAGGACAACAACGAACGGCAGTCGATTCACGAACATCGATGACCCGCCTAGTGCGCGCGTTCCTGACACTCGGTTTCGGGGCGATCGCGATCGCGGCGCCGGCCATCGGACCATCGGTGGCGTTTACCGACGTGACGCTGCAAGCGGGCGTCCGGTTCGTGCACAACAGCGGCGCGTTCGGCCGAAAATACCTGCCCGAGACGATGGGCTCCGGCGCGCTGTGGTTCGACGCCGACGGAGATGGCTGGCAGGACCTGCTGCTCGTCAACTCGAAAAACTGGCCCGGCCATCCCGGATCTCGATCGTGGCCCGCGCTGTATCGCAACACGCACGACGGCGCGTTCGTCGACATCACCCGTGGCTCGGGCCTGGACGTGGAGGTGTACGGCATCGGCGCGGCCGCCGCCGACTACGACAACGACGGCAAGGTCGACGTCTACATCACCGCGCTCGGCGGAAACCGGCTGTTCAAGAATCTCGGCGGCGGTCGATTCCTCGATGTGACCAGCCAGGCGGGAGTGGCGGACGGCGGGTTCTCGACGAGCGCGCTCTGGTTCGACTACGACAACGACGGCCTGGTCGATCTGTTCGTCGCGCACTACGTCGAGTGGTCGATCGACAAGGATCTGTTCTGCACGCTCGACGGCAAGAACAAGTCCTACTGCACACCTGAATCCTACAAGG
>JACPZV010000552.1 GCA_016195295.1 Acidobacteriota bacterium | reverse complement strand
CGTTCGAGTATTGGCGGCAGCTGCCGGGGGGCACGCTGAAATTCGAGCTGATGGTGGAGACCACGCAATCGATCGTCGCGCCCGACGGCACCGTGGTCCTGCCTCGGTTCATCGCCGCCGGCCGTGGGCGCATCGTCGCCGCGCACTTCGGGACCTACGACTACACCGCGTCGTGCGGCATCACGGCCGCGCACCAGCACATGCTCCATCCCGTCTGCGACTTCGCGAAACACGTGATGCAGGTCGCGCTCGCGGGCACCGGCCTCTTTCTGTCGGACGGCGCCTCCAACGTCATGCCCGTCGGCTCGCGCGACGTCGTCCACGCCGCGTGGCGGCTGCACGCCGAGCACGTGCGCCACTCGCTCGTCACCGGGTTCTATCAGGGGTGGGATCTGCATCCCGCGCAGTTGCCGTCGCGGTACGCTGCCGTTTATGCCTTCTTCCTCGAAGGCCTCGACGCCGCGTCGGCGCGATTGAAGAACTTCGTGCAAAAGGCCGCGCAGGCGACACTCGTCGGCGATGTGTTCGACGATGCGGCGACCGGCCAGGGCTTGCTGAACTACTTCCTGCGGGCGATGAACTGCGGCGCGGTGACCGAAGAGGAAGCCGTCGCCCTGAGCGGCCTCAGTCTTGACGAACTCCGAGGCCGCTCATTCGCGACGATCTTGAAGGGCCGTAAATCTAAAGGCTGAAGCGTGAAGGCTGAAGTCGGGACGTTCAGGTCCTCACACTTCAGACTTCACACTTGAGACTTCAGCTCGTCAGTGGCATAGCCTTCCGCCTCGTATCCACCGCGATAGTCCTTCTCCGTGGGACGCCGGATCTTCGACTGCGCGACGACACGGTCGCGCCGGAGGCCGACGAAGTCGTCCACGCGCTTCCAGCCTTTGACGGCGTGCTTCTCGAGAAAGCACGTCAGTCCTTCGTTGAGCTCGCGAATGACGTTCGGTCCCACCGCGTGATCGAGCATCGCCGCCGTGCACACCTGCACCGTGCCGCAGCCGAGCAGGAAGTAGCTGAGCGCGTGCTCGAAGTTCGAAATGCCACCGATGCCGGAGAAGGCCTTGTCGGCAAACGCCTGCGTGAGCTGCGACATCTTGGCAAGCGACAGCGGCAGAATCGCGGGTCCGCCGAGGCCGCCGGTCGAGACCAGCCCGTCGACATGCACCTCGAAGTCCAGCGTCTCCGAATCGATGAGCGGCAGCGACGTGAACGTGTTGGACGAAGAGATCGCATCCGCGCCGCCGAGAAACGCGCCGCGCGCCTCGACGACGATGTCCGTGGTCGACGGCGTGAGCTTGGCCCACACGGGGATCTTCGCCGTCTCTTTGACGACTTTCGTGACGATCGACACGAGCTCTTTGTCCTTGCCGACATTCGATCCCATGTCGGGCCGGTCCATGTGGGGACACGACAGGTTCAGCTCCAGCGCGTCGCAACCCTGCTCCTGACACGCGATCGCGAGCTCCTGCCAGTGCCGCAGCTCGGTGTCGTTGCCCGAGCCGGCCATGATCGACGCGACGAGCACGTGATCGGGAAACGCCTTCTTGATGCGGCCGAGGCGCGGCACCCACCAGTCGAGCGTCTTGTCGGAGATGAGCTCCCAGTTCCACGACGAGTGCAGCGCGGTGTCGGGACGCTTTTTCATCGACAGACGCGGCGAATCCGCATCGGCGCGGAGAAACTTGGTCTTCGGTCCAAGGACGTTGACGACCGGGTGCAGGCCGATGGTTTTCGTCACGACGCCGCCCCACCCGGCCTCGAACGCGCGCAGGATGTTCGATTCCGATTCGGTCGGCGGCGCCGACGACAGAAGAAACGGATTGCGGAATCGAATGCCGGTGAAAACCGTCGAAAGATCCGCGGCCATCATGTCTCCTCGGCGCGTCCGAAAGGACCCGCCCTACAAATCGAAGCGCTGCGAATCGTCGCGCGGCCCTCAGGGCCGCGATCTCCGAATCGTCGCTTCAATCAACCCGAACGGCTGATCGGTTGCCACAAAAATCTCGTTCGGATTGTCCAATCCGAACGGTTTCAAATCCACGAGCACGTGGTGTCGATTCGGCAACTCCAGCGTGATGTCAGTCACGTCCGAACACGCGGCCAGCGCGGCCTCGCCCATGGCGTACAACGTCTGCTGCACCGAGCGACTCTGATGCGCCGCGAACGTCTCGACCAGCGCGCGTCGAATCCGATCGCGCGCGGCAAAATCGGTCGTGCCCGGCCGATACGTCCACGAGGCCGTCACGGACGTCGCGAGAATGCGGTCCTCGGTCTCGGCCAGGGTCGTGAAGTGATCGCGCGGGAAACCGGAAAACGCCGAGTCGGTCGTCTTCAGCACGACGAGGTTCGTCACGCCGGAGACGATCGTCGTGCTCCGCGCATCGCGCGAGACGACCGCCGTCCACTGCTCGCCGCCGGGTTGCGCGAACGCGTGCGGGTGGGGACGACCATCCACCGACACACGATCCCAGCGATGCTCCACGGCGCTGATGCGCACTCGCGACACCGCCGGCGTTTCGAGAAAGTGCGCCGCCAGTCGATTCGCGAACAGTTCGACATGGTCGATCGCCTCCTGGCGGGCGAACGCATACACGGTGTTTTTCATCGTGTCGGTCGCCACGCACTGGCTGTTGTCGCCGTCAACGTAGACGCGCTCGAAGGCGCCCTCGAGCTGGACGTCGATCGTCAGATCGACAATCTCGTGCGGGACATCGTTCACGCCGGGGGCCCCTGTCGTCATTGTCCCCCGGGGCCGGCGCACTTTCACCAGCCGCACGCGCGATTTGCCGTAACGGTTCCAGCTGAGGCGGGCCATCGGGGTTATACCGCCTCTGGGTAAACACAAAGGACACTCAACGGTAACATCTACGCTCCCCGGTACGTCGAGTACCCGTACGGGCTCAACAGCAGCGGCACATGATAGTGCTCGTCGGTGTCGAGGACGTTGAACGTGATCCTCACTTCGGGGAAGAACGGCGCGGACAATCCGAGATTGCGATGGTACGAGCCGACGTCGAACGTCAAGCGATAGATGCCGGGCGAGATCGGGCCCTCGGTCAGCGTCTCGAGGCGCCCCTTGCCATCGGTCGAACCTCGGCCGACGGGCGCCCACTCGCTCGCCTGCCGGATCTCGAGAATCACCGTGAGACCCTCGGCCGGTTCCCCGCGCGCGATGTCGAGCACATGGGTCGTGATCATGAAGTCGTCACCTGCCGTCCCTCCACGTGTTCTTCCACAAGCTTCGCGAGCCGCAAGCGCGTGATCTTACGCTGCTCCTCGGCGGCGACCGCCAGCTCGGCCGCGGCGTCGTTCTTCAGCCGGCGTTCGAGCACGCGTAGCATCTCGTCGGCGCCCTTCCCGGTCGCGCACACGATGAAAATGTATCCGAAGCGCGACTCATAGTCGCGATTCACCTCGGCCAGCCGGCGACGCGTGATCTCGGCCGCGCCAGCCACGTCGCGCTGCTCCTGTTCCGACCACCCACCGGCCCTCCCTGCCTCACCCGGCCCACCGGACTCGCCGATCTTCGGGTGCGCCGCGAACGCCTCGAGCCAGTCGACCCGATCGAGCGCGGCCCAGATCACATCCGCCCACGCCGCCATCGCGTCGACGCTCGCGAAGGGTCGAGCGGCAGTCATCTCACGCGCCCAGTGCGCGGACCCGCAGCAGCGCCGCAGCTCACGCGTGGCGGCGTCCGCGTCGAGCGCGTTCAGATCCTCGAGTCGCATGTCACGAAGCAAACCGCGCTTTGCGACCTCTGCGATTGCTCATTTGGGCCGCCCGTACACGCGAAGGCGGCCGACGCCGCCGTCGGGAAAAATATTGAATCGCACGTGCGTGACGTCGCCGATGGCGCGCAGCTCGTCCTCGAAGGCGTGCCGCGCGTGCGGGCGCAGCGGCGCCTGCGGAAGCAGCTCGCGCCACGCCTGATCCATGAGCACCTTGCCCTGAGCGAGCGCGCCCTCACCGAGTCGAAGGGCCTCGAGACTGCACGCGCCCGGCGCGTTGCCTTTGAAATGGCGCGTGTCCACCTCCACGCGACGCACGGTTCCCTCCGCGCCCAGACGGATGATGGTCCAGTCGTGCCCCGGACCGCGCCGGCGCTGGGTTTCCCAGCCGTCGCCCATGTGCGTGGCGTCGCCGGGCATGATGAGGTGGTGCCGCGATCCGAAGAACATGTCGCTGCAGGCGATGACGACGCCCCCGTGCTCGACCGCGGCCAGATCGACGTCGCCTTGCCGTCGCAACCGCTCCCAATCCGCGACGACCTCGCCGTACACGCGCAGGCGGGCGACGCCGCCGTCGGGAAAAATGCGAAGACGCAGATGCGTGACGGCGGGCGCGGCGTCCACGGCCACCAGGTTGTGCGTGTCGCCCTTGAGCGGCGTCCGCGGCAGAATCTCGCGCCACGTCGCGCGCGCCAGATCGTCAGTCGTCGGCAGACGGATCAGATCGCACGCGTCGATCGCGCACGACTCCGGATAGTTGCCCTTGAAATATGCCGTGTCCACGTCAACGCCGCGCGCGATCCCGCGCGCGCCGAGAGCGATGACGCACCAGTCGTGGGCGTCCGGACCCAGGTCGCGCCGCCGGCGCGTCTCCCACCCGTCCATCCACTTGCCGCGATCGGTGTATTCGCCTTCACGCCAGATCGGCGCCGCGGCTTTGATCACGTTCTCTTTCGGCGCGAAGAACTCGTCGTTGGCGGCCGCGACCGCGCCGCCGAGACGTTCGGACGCGAGGTCCACCAGGTCGAGAAACGGCGCGGTCATAGAAGGAGTCCGCCGTACGCGCGCGTCAGCCGCTGTTTGTCCCACACCCGCTCGCCGCGCACGAACGTCGTGACGACTTTGCCGAAGAGCGTGCGGCCGGCGTACGGCGTCAGCTTGTGGCGCTGTTTCAGTCGCGAGGGATCGACGGTGCGCGCGACGTCAGGATCCCAAACGACGAGATCGGCGTCGAGACCGGGCGTGATGCGGCCCTTCCGCTCGGTCAGTCCGGCCAGCGCGGCGGGACGCTCGCTCATCCAGCGCGCGAGATCCGCCACGCGCGGACGAAACGTGCCGTGCGGCTGGACGTCCGTCTCGCCCGGACGGAAACTCTGCGAGACGAAGCGCGCGCGCGCCGCGGTCCAGACCGCGGGGAGCGCGAGCTCCAGCGACGCGATGCCGCCCCACGCCGTGATGAAGTCGCCCGGCGTCTTGAGCGACGGGGGCGCCGGCGAGTGATCCGTCGCGATCATGTCGAGCGCGCCACGGTCGAGCCCCTCCCAGAGCGCGTCGCGATGCGAAGCGCCACGGATGGGCGGCGCGCACTTGAACTCGGTCGCG
>JACPZV010000557.1 GCA_016195295.1 Acidobacteriota bacterium | reverse complement strand
TCGTGGCAACGGCACGTTCGAGAACGTGACGAAGCAGGCGGGCATCTTCGACACCTCCTCGAAAGGCCTCGGCGTGGCGATGCTCGATTTCGACGGCGACGGCCGGATGGATCTGTTCGTCGCCAACGACACCGAGCCCAACCGCCTGTACCGCAACAAGGGCAACGGCACGTTCGAGGACGTGGCGGTCGGCGCCGGCGTCGCCTTCAGCGAGTCGGGGGTGGCGCGGGCGGGCATGGGCGTCGACGCCAGCGACTATGACGGCTCCGGCCGGCCGAGCCTGATCATCGGCAACTTTGCGAACCAGATGATGGCGCTCTACCACAACGAGGGCCACGGGTTGTTCATCGACGAAGCGCCGAAGTCCGCCGTCGGACGGTCGTCGCTCCTGACCCTGACGTTCGGCTGCTTCTTCTTCGACTACGACCTCGACGGGCTGCCGGACATCTTTGCCGCGAATGGCCACGTCAGCGACGACATCGAGCGCGTGCAGTCGCGCGTCACCTATGCCCAGCGCCCGCATCTGTTCCGCAACGTCGGGCGGAAACAGTTCGAGGACGTCGGCATGCAGGTCGGGCCCGCGCTGCAGCGCGCGATCGTGGCGCGTGGAGCGGCGTACAGCGATTACGACCACGACGGCGACCTCGACATCATTGTGACCACCAACAACGGCCCGGCGCGGCTCTTCCGAAACGACGGCGGCAACCGCAACCACGTGTTGCGCGTGGAGACCGTCGGGACCACGTCGAATCGCGACGGCATCGGGGCGCGCGTCGAGGTCTCCGTCCGCGGCGCGCGGCTCTGGCAGATCGTGAAGACCGGATCGAGCTACGCCTCGCAGAGCGAGCTGCCGCTGACGTTCGGCCTTGGCGGAGCGACCACGGTGGACGGCGTCCGCGTCGCCTGGCCGAGCGGCCGCGTCGACGTCATGGGCGCGCTTCAAGCCAATCAGTCGGTCACGATCCAGGAAGGCGCCGGCGTCGTTCGGAAGGTGCCAATCGGATCGAAACGCTGATTCGCCACAGATCGAAACGCTGATTCACCACAAAGGACACGATGGACACAAAGGGAATCCGAGCTCGCTTTTCCTTAGTGTCCTTAGTGTCCTTTGTGTCCTTGGTGTCCGTTGTGTCACTGGCGCTGATTCACCCCGCGTGCGGGCGAGGGCTCGCGCGTGGCGAAGCACGCGAGCGGGCCTACCGCGCGAACAATCTCGGCGTCGCCCAACTCGAGCAGTTCAAGTACGTGGAGGCGGCCGCGGCGTTTCGCGAGGCGTTGCAGCGAGATAGCTCGCTGGCGATCGCCCGCGTGAACCTGAGTCTCGCGCTGCTGTACGCGCAGGATCTGGCGGGCGCGGCCCGCGAAGCGACCGAGGGAGCCCGGCTCCTGCCGTCCGCGCCGCAGCCGCCCTACATCCTGGGCCTCATCGCGCGCACCGAGAGCCGGACGTCCGATGCCCTCCGTGAATTCGAGCGGGTCCATCAGATCGATGGCGCCGACGTTGGCGCGAGCATCAATCTCGGACAGATCTATCTCGAAGAGCGGCGGTATCCGCAGGCGATCGCGGTGCTGCGGCCTGCGGCCGAGGTCGAGCCGTACAACGTAACAGTCGCCTACAACCTGGGACTCGCGCTGACTCGCAGCGGTCAGGTGGACGAGGGCCTGCGGATGCTCGAGCGCGCGCAGGCGCTTCGATCGACCGGCTACGCCGTCACGTACGGAACCGGCTACCTCGAGCAGGGACGCTACGCCGAGGCGATTGCGTCGAAGGGGGCCGAGCCCGACCTCGTCGACACGTCGGTGCCGTCTGCGGCCTTCACGCCGGCCGAGATCGGTCCGCCGGCGGATCGATCTCGCGTCGTGGCATCGCCGTTCGGACGCCGTTTCTCGGCTGGCGACCTCACACCGAGCGGCGCGCGTCAGATCGCGGCTGGCCTCGGCGGCTGCGTGACACTCGCCGACGTGGACAACGACGGAGATCTCGATCTCTTCGACGCGTCGGCCGGGCAGCAGCGTCTGTTCCGCAACGACGGTCAGGGAATTTGGACTGACGTGACGTCGGCGTCCGGTCTGATCGCGCCTGCCGACGCCGTGCCGATCGGCTGCGTCGCCGGCGACTACGACAACGACGGGCGGACGGATCTGTTCGTGCTCCGGTACGGTGTGAGCTCCCTGTATCACAACGACGGCGGCGGCCGTTTCAGCGACGTGACGACGTCTGCCGGGATCGCGCCGTATCCGTTTCTTCCGGGCGCCGCGGCATTCGTCGATGTCGATCACGACGGCGATCTCGATCTGGTGATTGCCGGCCTTGCCGACCTGGACGCGACCGTCCCCCGCGCGGCGGAACGCGCGCTCACCTTCCCCGGCGAGTTCGCGCCGGCGCCGATGCGCCTGCTGCGCAATAATCGCACCGGGGGCAACGGCACGTTCACCGACACGACTGCCGAGGCGCGGCTGCAGATCGCGACTCACGCGATCGCCATCGTCCCGACCGACTTCGACAACCGCCGCGACATCGATCTGCTCGTGGTCAACCGCGGAGGGCCGCCGGTGCTACTCCAGAACTTGCGCGACGGCACGTTTCGCGACGTCGCCGCCGACGTCGGCCTCGCGGCCGCGGTCGGAGCGGAGGAGGTCACCTCCGTCACAGCCGCCGATGTCAACAAGGACGACTTCCCGGATTTCTTTTTCGGCCGCCCTGGCGACGGCGTTGGCGGCGTCTTCGCCTTGAGCGACGGTCACGGGCGATTCAGGGCCGGGCCGGCGCCTGATGGCGTGCGAGCGGGGCTGGCCGCGCAGTTCATCGACTACGACAACGACGGTCTGCTCGATCTGCTGACGTGGTCGGAAGACGGACCACAGGTCTTCCGCAACCTAGGTCAGCGTTGGAGCGACGTGTCCACGAGCGCGATGCCCCGCGCACCCGGCCGTCAGGCGCTGTCGTCGGCGCGCGGTCTGGTCCTCGGCGATCTCAATGCGGACGGCCGTACCGATCTCGTGACTCGCGGCGAGGCCGCGCTCACGCTCTGGCGCAACAATGGGCGCGACAACCGCCGGTCGCTTCGCGTTGAGCTGACGGGCCGTGCGAGCAATCGCTTGGGCGTGGGATCGAAAATCCAGATGCGGGCCGGCAGCCTGATGACGCGGCTCGAACGCTCGGCCGCGTCGCCGCCCGTGGCGCCGGCAGATATCGTGTTTGGTCTGGGCAGTCGTCCTGGAGCCGACGCCGTCCGGGTCTTTTGGCCGTCGGGCATCCTGCAGACCGAGGCGCGTGAGTCGGCGCTGCCGTCGCCGCTGGCGCCCTTGGTGCCCTTGGTGATCGTAGAGCTGGATCGGAAACCCTCCTCGTGCCCCTTCCTCTACACCTGGAATGGCACGCGCTTCGAGTTCGTCACCGATTTCATGGGCGGCGGGGAGATGGGGTACTGGGAAGGCCCAGCCAAGCGGAACACGCCAGATCCGCTGGAGTACGTGCGTATCAGAGCCGACCAGCTGCGCGCGAAGGACGGCCGCTTCGAGATCCGAGTGACAAACGAGCTGGAAGAGACGCTGTTCGCGGATCGCTTTCAGCTCCTGGCGATCGCGCATCCACGCGACATCGAAGTCTATCCAAACGAAGGCATGACCGAGTCGCCGAAGCCGTACCGCCTGTTCGCCGTCAAGGACGAGCGGGTCCCGCACGCGGTAGACGCTGGCGGGCGCGATGTGACCGAGCAGGTCGCGCGGATCGATCGGCGCTATCCCGACAGCTTCGCGCTCGCGCGGTTCCGTGGGTACGCCGCGCCTCACACGCTGATGCTCGACCTAGAGCCGGTCGGCAGGGCACCGGTCCTCCTGTTGACCGCGTGGACCGACTACGCGTTCTCGAGCGACAACCTGGCCGCGCACCAGGCCGGGCTGTCGCTCACCCCGCCCTTCCTGCAGGCTCGCGACGCGGCCGGCCGCTGGCGCACGATCGTGGGTGACATCGGCATTCCCGTCGGACGGCCGCAGACCGTGACGGTCGATCTGGCCGGACGTCTTCGGCCGGGTGAGCACGAGGTCCGGATTGTCACGAACATGCGGATCTACTGGGATCGAGTGCTGGTCGCGACCGCCGTGTCGAACGACGATGTGCAGATCCGGCCGCTCGACCCGATCGCGGCGACGCTGCGCGCGCGCGGCTTCTCGGCGGAGATCCGTCCGAACGGCCAGGAGCCATCGCTCTACGATTACGCGCGGGTCACGCTCGCGTCGCCGTGGAAGACCATGCCGGGGCGCTACACGCGCGAAGGAGACGTGCGCGAGCTGCTGATGAAGACCGACGACATGTTCGTGGTCGCGAAACCGGGCGACGAGATCGCCATCGCATTCGATGCGGCCTCGGCCGGTCCGCTGCCCGACGGCTGGACCCGCACGTTTCTCCTGCTGGCCGACGGCTTCAGCAAGGAGATGGACATCAACTCGGCGAGCCCCGACGGCGTCGAGCCGCTGCCGTTCCACGCGATGAGCGCGTATCCCTATCGTGCGCCGGAGCACTACCCCGACACGCCGGAATATCAGCAGTATCGGGCGAAATACAACACGCGCGTGGTCGCCAGACCCTGGCCGTCGATCGATTCTACGGTGCAAAGATTACCGCGGCGCTGAAGGTTGGTCTATAGTGCCAGGACGACGCTCAGTCACTGAGCCTGGAGGTTGAGATGGTGAAGAGAGCCTGCATCGTGGCGGTGGCAGTCGTCCTATCCGTCGTCTCTCTGCCGGCCCAGACCACGAGCTGGCGGCCGACGATCGTCGCGCAGCACGGGATGGTGGCGGCCGGGCATCCGCTCGCGGCGGAGGCGGGCATGCGGATCCTGAAAGCGGGCGGCAACGCCATCGACGCGGCGATGGCCACGTGGGCCGTCCAGGGTCAGGTCGAACCGGCCATGACCGGCCTCGGCGCGGACATGTTCGTCCTCTATTACAACGCGAAAACGCGCGAGGTGAAATTCATCAACGGCACCGGTTTCGCGCCGCAGGCGGCCACGATCGAGCTGTACAAGAGCAAAGGGGGGATCCCCGACGACGGACCGCTGACGATCTCGGTGCCCGGCGCCGTCGGCGGCGCCGCGTTCGCCGTGCAGAAGTACGGGACCAAACCGCTCGCCGACGTCTTCGCGCCGGCCATCGAGATCGCCGAGCAGGGGTTCCCGATCACGGAAGCGCTCGCGCAGGGCCTCAAAGGCAGCCGGGAGAAGCTCGCGAAGTTCCCGTCGACGACGAAGATCTGGTTCAAGGACGGGAAGCCGCTTGAGATGGGGGACATTCTCGTCAACAAGGATCTCGCGCGCACGCTCAGCGCGATCGCGTCGCAGGGCGCG
>JACPZV010000556.1 GCA_016195295.1 Acidobacteriota bacterium | reverse complement strand
CTTTCGCATCGACGTGTTCTTGGTCCAGTTCTGGTCCGGCCCCGAGGCGGTGGCGCTCTACAACGCGGTGTTTCGGCTCGTCGAAGCGCTGCGCCTGTTTCCAGCCGCCGTGCTGGCCGTGACGCTGCCGGCGCTGTGTCGCGCGCGTGACCTTCGCTCGCTGGCGCGCGTGTCCGCGTCGACGACGGCGTTTGCCATCGCCACGATGGCCGTCTTGTGGGTCGCGGCCGGCTGGATCATTCCGCTGGTCTACGGCGCCCGCTACAGCGCGGCCGTCCCCGTCTTTCGTGTGTTGCTGCTGTCCTTTCCGCTGCTCTCGCTGAACTACGCGCTGACGCACCAGCTCATCGGCTGGAATGGTCAACGCGCGTACGCCGCCGTGTGCGGACTCGCGCTTGCGGTGAACGTGGCGCTCAACGCGCGTTTGATTCCCGCGTGGTCGATCGAGGGCGCGGCATGGGCGACGCTTGGGACCGAGGTGTTTCTCACGGTCGGGTGTGTGACGGGAATATGGGTTCAGGGTTCAAGGTTCAGGGTTCAGGGTGGTGAAGGGCTGAGGGCTGAAGGGCTGAGGGCTCACACGCCGGGCGCCGGGGTGCGGTCGTGATGACGGATCGCGAGCTCGCCATCGCGCGGAGCGTCATCTACGCGTCGCTGTTCGAGTATCCGTTGACGCTCGATCAACTCCACTTCAGCTTGATCGAATCGGAGCAGACGCCAGAGGAGATTTTGGCGGTTTTCGACGGCAGCGAGCTCCTCCAGCACATCATCGAGTATCGCGACGGGTTCTTTTTCCCGGCCGGCCGCGACGATCTGCTCGCCGAACGGCGCCGTCGAGAAACGCGCAGCCGCGCGTTTCTCGACCGGCATCGTCGGCTGCTGCAGATGCTGTGCGCGCTGCCCTTCGCGCGGACCGTCGCGCTGTCGGGCAGCATCGGGCATCTCAACCTTGAAGCCGACGGCGACCTCGACCTGTTCATCGTCACGAGCGGGCGGCGTGCGTGGACGGTGATGTTGGCGGCGATCGTCTTGACGAGGGTCATGGGTCGGCGGCGCGAGATGTGCATCAACTTCATCCTGGCCGATTCACATCTTCGGCTCGAACAGCAGGATTTGTTCGCGGCGAACCAGGTCATTCATCTCAAGCCGCTCATCGGCGCCGAGGTCTTGACGGCCTTGCGGGAGAAAAACCCGTTCGTCGCGCGCATCTATCCAAACGCCACGACAGACCGTTCGCGCATGATGTTCTCGTGGACGTTCCCGCGCTGGCTGGCGCGCGCGAAGCGGGCCCTCGAACTTGCGCTTCACGTGCCCGCGCCGTTCGTCGAAGCGGCCTGTCGGCATCTGTACGGATGGCATCTCCGACGCCGAGCGGCGACGTGGCGGTCGCCGGATCAAGTTCTTCTTCAGTCCGACTATCTCAAGCTGCACACACGCAGCCATCGGCATGCGGTGCTCGAACGGTTCGACGCCGCCGTCGAGCGCGCGCTACGGCACGCCGAGCGTTCCCGCGTGCGGCGGGCCGCGGGCGGACGCCGCTGATCCTCAGTAGTGAATGACCGTGACGGCGTAGGTGACCGGCGCCGATTGATTGCCAACATCGGAGACCTGCACACAGTAAGTGCCGGCGTTCACCGCCGTGCCTGCAAGCTGCGCGGTCGCTCCCGCCGCTGTCGTGACGGATCCGTTCTGAAAGATGGTGCAGGTCGACGCGCTATATGTCCCGACTGCCAAGCCCATCTGGATCGTTGGCGGAGGGCCCGCGGCCGTCAGGATGATGTTCAGCTGTCCATTGGCCAGTAGGACGTTGAATGGATGAACGTCACTGCCGCCAACGGCAACGGTGCCGGTGAAGTTCTCCGTCGTCGGCGCAGTGGTTGGCGCGGTCGTCGACGTCGTGGAGCTGGTAGTGTCGGTGGTTTGACCGCAGCCGATGGCCAACGCGCTGACGAGCACCGCGAGGCGAAGCCTGACTCTCATGCAATCCCTTCCGAACGATCGGCGGGCGGGCGCATATGAAAATTGTAAGCGCTGCGCTTGTGTGCGGCGTGAAATATCTGTGACAGCTTACGAGTTGCAGAAGACGCTCGGCGCGGCGCGGACGGCCGCGCGCGCGGCGGTGAGCGAGCTCGACACGCTCACGCGAGGTGGACGGGGATTGGATGAAGGTCTCGACGGTCGACTGTCGCGGGCACAGACCGAGATCAACACGCAGCTTGGCACGACGACCAACCTGTCGCGTGCGATTGAGGGGTACTCCGGTCTGCCCACCGCCGCTCAACGACGTCCGCTTGATTGGGTGTTCGACGACGTCTCGCGGATCGTCGCCACTCTGAATCGCGCGCTTGCGAATCTGCCGTCCAGGCCCAAGCCGATCGTCGCGCCGACGAAGCGGACGTCTGGTGGCTAGTGGCTGGTGGCTGGTGGCTGGCGAGGGTCATTCCTCTCGCAGCGCGACCATTGGGTCGAGTCGCGAGGCCCGAAACGCCGGCACCCAGGACGCGGCCAACGCGATCAACGCGAAGAGCACGATGATGGCGGCGAACGTCAGCGGGTCGGTCGGCTGCACGCCGATCAACATGCTCGCCATCACGCGCGTGATCGCGAGCGCCCCGACCAAGCCCACAACCATCCCACCGACGCTCAATTTCAGCCCTTCGCCGACGACGAGGCCGAGAATGCTGCCGGGCTCGGCGCCGAACACCATGCGCATGCCGATCTCGGCGGTGCGCATCCGCACGATCGTCGACAGCACGCCGTAGAGGCCCACGGCCGCGAGCAGCATCGCGACCGTGGCAAACATCCCGATGAGGGTCGTCGTGAACCGGACGGGCGCCATCGCCTTGTCGACGAACGCGCTCATGGGTTGCACTTCCGCGAGCGCGACGCGCCGATCCACGTCGGCGATCGCCGCGCGCACCGCAGGAATGAACTGCGTCGGATCGCCGGTCGTCCGCACGGCCCATCGTCCGGCGGCGCCGTGACCGAAGACGCTGTCGGTGATGAAGATCGCCTCGGGTCCGTTGTCCGCGAGCGACGCGTGACGCTGATGACCGACGACGCCGATCACGTCCGCCCACTCGGCTTCGGGCGTCGTGATGCGGATGAACAGGCGCTTGCCGACAGCCGACTGGCCCCCAAACGCCTTCGCCGCCAGCAGGTCGTCGATGATGATCTGTTTCGGCGCGTTAGGGTCGCGGTTGTTGTCGGCGTCGGTGAACGCGCGCCCGTCGATGAGGCGCGTGCGCAACGTGTCGAAGTAGCCGGGCAGCACGGCGTGATAGTTCGCCTGCCTGAACGCGGCAGGATCGGCGGCCGCGGCCTCAGTGCCGTAGCGACCGTTGATCAATTGGCCGTCGAGCGGCAGCGGCAGCGCGGCGGTCACACCCAGCACGCCCGGAATCGCCAGGAGCCGCTGGCGAACCTGCTGCATGAACGCCTGTCGCTCGCCCGGCTGCCGCGCCTGCGGCTGCAGAAAGAACGTGAGCACGTTGTTCGGGTCGTACCCGGGATTGACGCGGCTCAGCGCGATGATGCTGCGCAGCATGAGCCCCGCGCCGATCAGCAGAATGAACGAGAGCGCCACTTCGGCGACGACCACGCCGCGGCGAAGCCGCCGTCCGCCGCGCAACCCGGACGCGCGCCCGCCCGCGTCGCGTAAGACGTCCATCACATCGGCGCGCGAGGCTCGGAGCGCGGGCACGACGCCGCACAGCACGGCCGTCACCAGCCCGGCGAGCACGGCGAAGGTGAGCACGAGAGGATCCATCGCCACCGCGTCAAGTCGCGGCAAGTCCCGGGGGCCGAGCGCAATCAGCCACTGCACGCCGGCGCGCGCGAGCGCCAGACCAAGCAGTGTGCCCATGGCGGCGATCACCAGACTCTCGGCGAGCATCTGACGGACGAGCTGCGCGCGGCTCGCGCCGATGGCGGCGCGGACGGCCAGCTCTCGGCTTCGCGCGGAGGCGCGAACGACGAGCAGGTTCGCGACGTTGGCGCACGCGATGAGCAGCACGAACCCGACGGCGCCCATCAGCGACAGGATCGCCGGGCGGACGCCGCTCACGAGATCCTCGAACATGGGGACGACGTGGAAATACAATCCCGCGGTCTGCTTGATAGCGAAGTTCTTTCGCAGATCGGTGGCGAGCCGGTCGACGTGCGCGCTCGCCTGCTCCAATGTCACGCCGGGCTTCAGCCGTCCCACCACGCGGAACATCACGTTGTTCCGGTTCGCGGTTTCGTAGTTGATGCGCACCGCCGTCCACATGTCCGGCGCGCGGTCGATGTTCGCGCGCGGAGGAAACAGCAGTTCGAACTCAGGCGCGAGCACGCCGACAATCTGCGCTCGCCCCTGGCCGAGATCAACATCGCGCCCGATCACACTCCGGTCGCCGCCGTAGCGGCGCGTCCAGAAGCCGTGGCTGAGGATCGCCACGATGGGCAGGCGCGGCGGCGGGCCCGCCTGCCCGGGCTGCGGCTGAGGCTGCGGCGT
>JACPZV010000515.1 GCA_016195295.1 Acidobacteriota bacterium | reverse complement strand
GAGGGCGACCAGCGCACCGACGCAGGGCTGATCACCGACATTCGTGGGTACTGGGCCGCCACGTGGATTACCGCGGTCGCTCGCGCCGGCGTGATGGAGCCGTTCGCCAATCATGCGTTCCAGCCGCGCACGGTCGTGGGTCGCGCGGATCTGGCGCAGGCCGTGGCGCGATTGCTCGCGCGCGTCGATGCGCGTCATCCCGGGCAGGCGCGGGCGTGGGCGTCCGCGATGGTGAAGTTCACGGACATGCCGACGAATCACCTCGCCTATGCGGCGGCGTCGATGGCGGTGGCCGCGGGCGTGATGCGGCCCGTGAGCGACGGCGCCTTCCAGCCGTCACGGCCGGTCACCGGCGTCGAGGCGATCGAGACGATCGAGAAGATTGAAGCGCTGGCGGGACTCAGATGACCGCGCTCACGCCGGCCAATCAACTCACGCTGCTGCGGATGTTGCTCATCCCGGGGTTCGTGATTCTTGTCGTGTACGGCGAGCTCGGCTGGGCGCTGGTCGTGTTCGTCACCGCCGGGATCACGGACGCCCTGGACGGCGTCATCGCGCGGCGCTCGGGGCAGAAGACGAGCCTGGGCGCGTGGCTCGACCCGATGGCCGACAAGCTCTTGCTCCTGACGACCTTCGTCGTGCTGACGATGCCGGGTCTGAATTTGGCGAACCGGATTCCTGTCTGGCTCACCGCGCTCATCATCAGCCGCGACGTCGGCATCGTGCTGACCGTAGCGATTGTGAATCTCGCAATCGGCCGGCGCACATTCCATCCCTCGGTGTTCGGCAAGATTGCCACCGGGACGTACATTCTGACCGCCGTGGCGGCGATCTTCTTCAACTACTTCCGCGTGCACTCCGTGGTGGTGGATCTTTTCGTGTACGCGTCGCTCGTGATCACCCTGGTGTCCGGCGTCCACTACATTTGGCACGCCGCGCGCGTCGTCGATACGCCGGCGGGGTGAGGAGGAAGGGCAGGAAGGGCTGACAGCTATGGGCAACAGACAGGCTGCATTCGCGTGCGCGCTTTTCGTTTTTGTCGCGCGGCCCGCACATCTCTCAGAGGGCCGCGTCGGCGGGGCTGAAAGCCCCGCCCTACAGATCGCCGGTTCTGCACCCAAACAGGCCGTGGTCGAGACGAGCCTCGGCACGTTCGTCATCGATCTGGCGCCGGAGCTGGCGCCGAATCAAACCGCGTACTTCACGAAGCTGGCGGGGGAAGGCGCGTACGACGGCACGGCGTTTCATCGCACGGTGAAGTACGGGATGGTGCAGGGCGGCGATCCGCTGACGAAAGATCCAGCGAAGCGCGCGCTGTACGGCACCGGGGGACTCAATGCCGTCAAGGCGGAAACGCGCGCGCCGAAAATGACGCGCGGGTCGGTGGCCGCGGTGCTCGTGCCCGGCAGACCCGACAGCGCGGGCGCCCAGTTCTTCATCGTGCTCGCCGACCAACCGTCGCTCGACACTCAATACACCGTCTTCGGGCACGTCGCGGACGGCATCGAGGTGCTGCAGAAGATCTCCGAGACGCCGGTCGACGACAAGGGAGTCGCGGTCGAGCGCGTCGAGATCCGTCACGTGACGATTCGCGACACGCCTGCCGAACCGTTCGTCAACGAAACGCCGCAGGAGCTCGGGGCCTATCGCGCCGTCCTCGACACGAGCGCGGGGCCGATCGCTATTGAGTTCTTTGTGGAGAAGGCGCCGAACACGGTCCGTCAGTTCATGCGCCTGGCGGCGGCCGGTGTCTACAACGGGATGGCGTTTCATCGCGTGGCGCCGGGATTCGTCATTCAGACAGGCGCGCTCTCGAGCCGAACGGCGCCGCTCACGGAGCGGCAGCAGAAGCTGGTCCACAATCTGGCGCCGGAATTCAGCGACACCAAGCACGTGAAGGGCATCGTCTCGATGGCCCGCGGCGAGGCGCCCGACAGCGCACAGACGTCGTTTTTCATCTGCACCGGCGTGTCGACGGCGCTCGATGGTCAGTACACGGCGTTCGGTCGTGTGGCGGATGGGATGTCAGCGGTGGACGCGATTGAAGCGACGCCACGCAACGGTGAAACGCCGATCGCGCGGGTGGAGCTGAAAAGCGTGCGGATCGAACGCTAACCTCCAACTTTCGCCAGACTGACTCTCACCGCCACGCCCACCAGATACTCGACTTGAATACGATCGCCGGGTTCGAGATGGCTGGCCATGACCGCTTCCGGCCCGACGCGCGCCACGTGCGTCTGACCCTGCGGATCGTCGACGTCGGTGAAGAACACGTCCCACGACACTTGGCCGTGGATGCTCACCGGCTGCACTTTTTTCAGAATCCCGTCACGCGTTCCCTTCAGCATTGTCGCCTTTTCACTTCCTCAAATCCTCAAATCCTCAGATCCTTAGCTTCCTATCTTATCCTCCATGTCCCCCGTGGTTTTTCTTTCGTCATCGAACGGCAGGCGATCCGGATCGATCGTGTCGGCCTCAGTACAGAAGTTGTGCACGCTCACCCCAAGAAGACGGACGGGGCGCCGGCCGGCATCGGTCTTGTCGAGGAGTTGGATCGCCCGGGCCGATAGCTCCATTTCGTCGCGCGTGGGCGCGGCCGTGTGGCTTCGCGTGATGGTCGTGAAGTCGTCGTAGCGGACTTTGATCGTCACCGTGCGCGCGAGCATTTGCTTGCGTGAGAGCCAGCCGATGGCGTGGCCGGCCATCTCGACAATCTCGGCGCGGATGGTCTCGATGTCGGTCAAGTCTTCCGGGTACGTGTTTTCCGAGCCGGACGATTTGGCTTCGCGATTCGGCACGACGGGGCGTTCGTCGACGCCGTCGGCCAACTGCCGCAACCAGCCGGCCAGGCTGCCGACGGTGTCGCGGAGCACCTGAGGATCGGCGGCGCGGACGTCGACGAGTCGATCGATGCCGCGCGCGCGCAGCTTTTTCGCGGTGACCGGACCCACGCCCCAGAGGGCATCCACCGGCAACTGCTGCAGGAACGGTTCGACGCGCTCGGGACTGATGACCGTGAGCCCGTCCGGTTTCTTCCACCCTGAAGCGATCTTCGCGAGGAACTTGTTCGGCGCGACGCCCGCCGACGCGGTGAGGCCCGTGTCCGCTCGAATTCGCTCCTTCAGGCGCTTCGCCACCGTCGTGCCCAGGGTCTCGCCCCAGGCGTTCTCGGTGACGTCGAGGTACGCCTCGTCCAGCGACAGGGGCTCGACCAGCGGCGTCACCTCGCGAAAGATCGCGAACACCGCCTTGGACGCCGCCTTGTAGCGCGTGAAGTCCGGCGGGACGATGACGAGCGACGGACAAAGGCGCACGGCGTGCGCCATCGACATCGCCGAGCGCACGCCGAAGGCGCGCGCCTCGTAGCTCGCGGCGGCGACGACGCCGCGCCGATTCGGCTGTCCGCCGACCGCGAGCGGTTTCCCGCGCAGCGCCGGATCGTCGCGCTGCTCGACGGACGCATAAAACGCATCCATGTCGACGTGGAGGATTCTGCGGATCATGAGATTTCAGAATTCAGATTTCAGATTGATTGCGGGATTTCAGATTGATTGCGGATTAGCCGGACAGATTGTACGCTATGCGAAAACGTGTTTGGGCATCGCGCAATCTCAAATCCCACAACTCAATCTGAAATCTGAACTCTGCAATCTGAAATCTCAGCATCACTTATGCCCCAGTTTATCTACACGATGAAGGGTCTCGGGAAAGTCCACCAGCCCGACACCAAGGTGCTCGAAGACATCTGGCTCTCGTTTTACTTCGGCGCCAAGATCGGCGTCCTTGGCCTCAACGGCGCGGGGAAAAGCTCGCTCTTGAAGATCATGGCCGGTGAGGATACCAGGTTCATCGGCGAAGCCTTTCCCGCCGACGGCATTTCGATCGGGTTCCTCCATCAGGAGCCGAAGCTGGATGCGGCGAAGACGGTGCTCGGCAACGTCGAGGAAGGTGTGGCGCCGATCAAAGCACTGCTTGCGCGCTACGACGAGGTCAACGCGAAGCTCGGCGAGGATCTGTCCCCGGACGAGATGGACAACGTGCTCGAGGAGCAGGGCAGGCTGCAGGACAAAATCGAAGTCGCCAACGCCTGGGATCTCGACTCGCGCCTCGAGCTGGCCATGGACGCCCTCCGGCTGCCGCCGGCCGACGCCAACGTCCAGACGCTGTCGGGCGGCGAACGGCGCCGCGTCGCACTGTGCCGCCTCTTACTGCAGTCGCCGGACCTCTTGCTGCTCGACGAGCCGACGAACCATCTCGACGCCGAGTCGGTCGCGTGGCTCGAGCGTTTCCTGAAGGACTATCCGGGCACCATCGTTGCCGTGACGCACGACCGGTACTTCCTCGACAACGTGGCCGGCTGGATCCTCGAGCTCGACCGCGGGCGGGGGATTCCCTGGGAAGGCAACTACTCGTCGTGGCTCGAACAGAAGCAAAGCCGTCTCGCCCAGGAGGAGAAGAGCGAGACGCGGCGGCAGAAGACCCTGGAACGCGAGCTCGAATGGATTCGGATGTCGCCGCGCGCCCGCCAGGCGAAAGGCAAGGCGCGCTTGAACGCGTATGAAGAACTGCTCAACCAGGACACGGCGCAGAAGATCGAAACCGCGGAGATCTACATTGCGCCCGGTCCTCGTCTCGGTGACGTCGTCGTCGAAGCGCGCAAACTAAAGAAGGGCTACGACGACAATCTGCTCATCGAGGATTTGAACTTCACGCTGCCGCGCGGCGGCCTCGTCGGCGTCATCGGGCCGAACGGCGCCGGCAAGACGACGCTGTTCCGGATGATCACGGGGCAGGAGAAGCCGGACGCGGGCACCCTGAAGATTGGCGAGACGGTGCAGATCGGATACGTCGATCAGAGTCGCGACTCGCTCGATGGGAACAAGAGCGTGTGGGAAGAAATCTCCGGCGGACACGACGAGATCGAATTGGGCAAGAAGAAGGTCGCCTCGCGCGCGTACGTCTCGTGGTTCAACTTCAAGGGCGCGTCGCAGCAGCGCAAGGTCGGCACGCTGTCGGGCGGCGAACGCAACCGCGTCCATCTCGCGAAGCTCTTGAAGCGCGGCTGCAACCTGCTGTTGCTCGACGAGCCGACCAACGACCTCGACGTCGACACGCTGCGCGCGCTCGAAGAGGCGCTGCTCAACTTTGCCGGCTGCGCCGTCGTCATCAGCCACGATCGCTGGTTTCTGGATCGCATCGCCACGCACGTGCTCGCATTCGAGGGCGACAGCAACGTCGTGTGGTTCGAGGGCAACTACCAAGACTACGAAGCCGATCGCAAGCGACGCCTTGGCGCCGCCGCCGACCAGCCGCATCGGATCAAGTACCGGAAGCTGACGCGGTAGGGAGTCTCTCATGTGCCGCAACATCAAAACGCTTTTCAACTTCGATCGCGCCGTCGACGAAACGACGGCGGGCGTGAATCTCGAGCGGGCTATCTCCTGAGGCGCCTGCGGACGTCCGGCCAGAATTCTTCCCACGCGTTGCCACCGAGTCGCGCCAGCAGACCAAGCACGCTCCGCCAGACGGTTTGTCCGGCGGTCGTGGCGCTTGGCGGCAGCCACGCGTTTTCGATCACGTTGTTGACCACGTTGCCGGCGTAACGGCCCCACGCGGGCGCGAGATGGCCGTCACGGCGCTGCGCGAGAAACGCCGTTTTCATCGCGTAGCGTGCGCGCGGCCAGATGCCCCGGCGGCCCGAGGGAATGTAGCGCGGGTCTTCTCCCCACAATCCGCCGAGCCCGGCTTCGATCGTGTTGGAGATCGCGACGTCCGCTTCGCGCTGCGCGTACCGTTTGGCGACGCCGTTCCAGGATTGCTGCCATTCCGACGGCCAGTTGAGCCCAGTTTGCAAGCCGGCCGCGAGCGGGCCGATGAGGGATAGACTGCGTGGACCGATCGTGCCGTCAACGATCCAGTCCGCGCGCTGCTCCCCGGTGATCGGAACGTACGCCTCGGCCGTGAGCGGCGAGCCCGCCGCCGGTTGATCAAGTGGGTCGATGCGGCTCGTCGGCTGGCCCAGCGCGGGACGGCACGATCCGGCGATGACGCCGGTGAAGAAAACGATTTGTGTCACGCGCGATATACGCGATACAAGAGACACGACGCTCATTATCCGTTATGCTTATGCTCTCCTTACAGACCCGTCGACCCTGGGAGCCGCTGGAAGCTGATGACCTCCCGTGAGGGCCGGACGATGCGGTGGGCCACGCTGCTGTTCGTGGTTCTGGTCCCTGCGACGTTGGCCGGCCAACTGCGTGGCGTCGTCGTCGATCAAACCGGTCTGCCGCTGCCAGGCGCGCATGTGGAAGTGCGTCGCGCCGATCGGATCGTGACGAACCTCGACACGGGCCTCGACGGCGGGTTCGAGCTGGCGGATGCCCAGGCCGGCGACATCGTGGACGTATCGCTCGACGGCTTCGAGACCGCGCACGTCGCGCCGGCCGACACGCGGCGGATCGTGTTGCTGCTGGCTCATGCGACGGAGACGACGGAAGTGGTCGCGTCGGCGCTCACGACCGCGGGCGCGGCGATGGAGCACCTCGGCAGCACCATGACGGCGCCGCTCGCGCAACGGCTGCCGACCGCGCGCCCGCGCATCCTGCAGTCGCTGCCGCTGCTGCCCGGCGTCGTGCGCGGTCGCGACGGCCAGCTGAACATCGGCGGAACGCGGCCGCACGAATCCACGTTGTGGATCGACGGCTTCGACATCACCGATCCCGTGCGCGGGATCACGAGCGTCGACTTGCCGGTCGAAGCTGTCCGCGGCATGGCGGTGTTGCGCGAGCCGGTATCGGCGACCTTCAGCGACGTGCTGGGATCGGCCGCGTCCATCGAGACCACGCCCGGCACGGATCAGTTGAAGGCCGGGGTGCAGGGCTTCATCCCGCGGCCCCGGCTGAGCCAGCTGGGGTTCGGACGCATCGAAGCGTTCTTCCCGCGCGCCTATGTCGGCGGCCGCCGGGGGATCGCGCGGTTCTTCGCGTCGGCCGAATTCAATTTCGAGCGTGTGCCCGTTCCCGGCGTCACGGGATCGTCGGGCCAGCCGAATGTCGGAACGACCGGCATCACCTCGTTCGGGCGGTTCGATCTGCAGCCTTCCACGCGCCACTCGATCACGATGGAAGGGTTGTTCGCGCCGGCCACGACGACGGATGCGGCGTTGAGCACGTTGCGGCCGGCAGACACCTCGCCCGATGTCAGGCTGCGGGACGTCTTCGGAGGCGTGACCGACCGGCTTGTCCTGGGGTCGCGCGACCTCCTGACCGTGCGCGTCGGCGTCACCTCGCACCACACCACGCTCACGGAGGGGGGCGCCGGCGACCCTGTGTTGACGCCGGGGGGCTGGCAGCAGAATTGGTTTTCCGCGGTCGACGTCTCAGGCGGGCGCGAGACCGTGTCGGTGACGTGGGACCGCGCGGGGCGGGTCGCTCGCGGCAGCCACGGTTTCTCCGTGAACACGGATCTGCACCGCCGGTGGATGGACGGTTCGCTCGTGGACCACGACATTCACATCACCGACGCGGACGGGAGGCTGGCGCGCCTGATTCAGTTCGGAGCGACCGGCTCGCTGAGCGTGACCGAATGGCACGGCGGCCTCGGCGTGCGTGACCTGTGGGACGTGACCCGGCGGCTGCAAATCGATCTCGGTCTTCGGTTCGACGGCGGCGCTTCGTCTGATACCACCGTGCCCGGGCCACGGGTCGGCGCCAGATACCTGCTGGATGAAGCCGGCCGGACCACGCTGCGCGGCAGCGTGGGACGGTACGTTGGGCGCGTGCCGCTCGCGGCCGTCGCGTTCGGCCAGTTTCCCGCTCGCACGGCCACCACCTACGACATGCTGACGGGCGCGCCGATACGCACGGTCCAGTATCAACCGGCGGTTTCGTCGCTTCCGTTGCCGCGCGCCGACGCGGTCGCGCTCGAGGTGGAACATCGTCTCACATCGTCTTTGGAAGTTCAGGCCGCGGTGCGCGCGCGCCACGGGTCGCGGCTTCCGACGGTCAATGTGCCCTCGGCCGGCGGCCTCGCCTTGCTCGAAGGGGCGGGCGAGAGTCAGTACTACGAGTTCCAGCTCGCGGCGCGGAAGACGTGGACCGCCGATGCGCAGCTCTTCGCCAGCTACGTGCGGTCGTCGTCGGTGGGCGACTTCAACGACTTCGGATCGCTGTTCACGAACCTGGACGCGCCGCTGTTCGAGCCGGCCGCCCAGGCGCCGACGGCCGCCGATGTGCCGCATCGCCTTCGTGGATGGGCGACATTTTCGCTACCGCGGAACGCCGTCGTGTCGCCGGCCGTCGAGTGGCGCAGCGGGTTCCCGTACTCGGTGCGCAATGTGTTCCAGCACTTCATGGGCCCGCCGAACAGCGAGCGGTTTCCCACGTATTTTTCGGTGGACGTGACGGCGTTCAAGACGTTCGACGTGTTCGGCCGCAAGATGGACCTCGGGCTGCAGCTCTTCAACGTCACGAGCCACGACAATCCGCGCGACGTCATCTCGGTGGTAGACTCGCCGCGCTTCCAGGAATTCGCGAACAGCTTCGGCATCACTCTCGCCGGCTACATGCAGGTGCGGTGGCAGTAATGTTCACGGGAAGCTGCTCGTTGTCGTCGTCGATGGGGAAGTAGACGTCGTCTTGACCGCGCCCGTGCCGCGCGTTAGTGTCGTGCGAAATATGAATGCCTTGCTTGCGTCCGGACTGTGGCACGACCTGCGCTACGCCGCGCGACTGTTGCGTCGCGAGCGCGGCCATGCGCTTGTGGCCATTCTCACGATGGCGCTCGGGATCGGCGCGACGACGACGCTGTTCAGCGTCGCGTACGGCGTGCTGCTGAAGCCGCTGCCATGGGCCGATTCCGATCGGCTGGTCCGCGTCAGCGAGACGCGTCAGGGACGGAGCGGTCGGGTGCGGGGCACGATTCTGAACAGCACATACCTCGCGTGGGCCGATGGACCGGCGACCATCGACGCGATCGGAGGCTGGCTCGGCGGGACGTCCATGACCTTGTCGGGCTCCGGCGAGGCCGATCGCCTTCAGGTGACACCGGTGACGCCGAGCCTGTTCCCGATGTTGGGCGCGCGGCCGATTGCCGGCCGGCTGTTTACACCGGATGAAGGCGTCCGTGGAAAGCCGGGCGTGATCCTGCTGTCGTACGGCTTGTGGCAGTCGCGTTTCGGCGGCCGCAGCGACATCGTCGGGCAGCCCATTCGTCTGGACGATCAGCAGTTCACGATCGTCGGCATCATGTCGCCGGCGTTCGCATTTCCAACGCGTGAAACGCGAGCGTGGACGGCGTGGAGAGTGCAGCCGCTGCTCGGCGAGGGCGGCGCGATCTCCGGAACGATTTTCTCCGCGATGGCGCGGCTGCGACCGGGAGTCTCCGCCGCCCAGGCGGCCGCGGAAGGCACGGCGCGAGGCCGCGGTGCGCCAAATGCAGGGATGGTGGCGACGGCGCTGTTCGGATCGAGTGGGCCAGTCGATGTGTCGGTGACGCTCGCGCGCGACGCGTTGACTTCCGATGTGAAGCCGGCGATTGTGGTGATGCTGGTGGCCGTGCTGCTCCTGCTCGCAACCGCCACGGCCAACGTCGCCAGCCTGGAGCTCGCGCGCGCGACGACGAGGCGTCGCGAGATCGCGATCCGCGCGGCGATTGGTGCCGCGGCTGGCCGGCTCACGCGACAACTGCTGGCGGAGAGCGCGCTGCTCGGCCTCGCAGGCGGAGCCGCCGGCCTCGGGCTCGCGATCGCGTGCCATCGCGTGCTTCCCGCCGTCCTGCCAGCCGATTTCCCGCGGCTCGACGATGTCGCGGTCGACGGCCGCGTGATGTCGTGCGCAATCGCACTCTCGATGGCGGCGAGCATCGTGTGCGGCCTGCTTCCCGCGCTGCACGCGCAACGCGTCAACCTCGTCGAGACGCTGGCCGACGGCGGCAGCGCGCCGAGCGGCGGCGGCCTGCGTGACGCCCGGCAACACACGCAGCCGCTCCATCAGCGACTCGACCAGCGTCAATCGCTGCTCCACCGGATAGCTCTGCGGAAGTGGAATCTGCGCGGTCAGCAGATTGACAGGATCGTAGCCGCGG
>JACPZV010000514.1 GCA_016195295.1 Acidobacteriota bacterium | reverse complement strand
TTCCAGGGCGGGTCCACCAGAGCGTTGGTTGACCTCCGCAAGCCTGGCAGTTCCCAGCTCATCCCACATCAGTTCAGGCACGATGTGCACCGCTCGATCTGGCGGCGGAAATACGCGCCGGAATGCGGCGTAGGCGATCAAGTCAGCCACCTGCAGAAACAAGGATTCGTAAGATTTCCGACTGACAGGATCTTCGAGTAGACCTGTAAATGGCACCTCGACATAACCGGTGCCGAAGGCGCTGCCGGCTATGCCGGCGCGGCGGGCGCGCCGGGCCAGGACACGGACGCGGGCGTCGTTGCCCTCGTTATGGATGATCAGCACCTGAGTCCTCTGGTGGTAGGTCAGCCTTTCCAACCGCTGCATCAAGAAGGTCCACGCGAAGTCGTGCGGGTCCGCTGAGTGCACGAGCTCCTTTCTGATCACGATTCCGAAGGCCTGAACATCGAGCTTGGGGCAGAGACGCAGGGCGCCACGGTACATCGAGTAGCGGGCCCGCTCGCTGAGATGCAAGTCGCGAAACGCGCCGCCATTACGCAGCAGATGGTTGGCCTTGATCTCGGCCCGAACGGGCACGCCGAATCGCTTCTTGAGATGGCGCCGGTATCCGATCAATCCGTCGAGCACTGAATGCCACAGCGATCCCCTGACCAGGAGGCACCCGAGCGTGTATGTGTGAGACGCACCCTTGGCGATCTCACCCGTTGAGCCGGACTCGTCGACGTAGGCCACGTACACGTCGCCGAGCCTACGCGAAAGGCATGGTCCTCACAAGCGGGGCGCCTCAACGGCGGCTCCACATTTTCCCTCCGTCGAGACAACCGGCGCACGTTTGTTGTCCGCCATCTCCAGCGTGATTCACGTTGACGCTCGATGGAGAGTTGAATGTCTCTCGACGATCATGGGGCAAGTGGAGCTGAACTTGGCCGCGATAGTCGTGCGGAACCGCGGTCTTGTAACTTCGTCGCGCTCGGTCGCGAACGTTGTCGATTACCGGCCCAGTTCTTGTCGTTGCAGGTCCAATCGGTCTGTGCCCTTTGTGGAGGTGGCGGGAACGGACCCGCGCGTACGCAAGATCCTTGGAGAATCTGACGATTTCGATCGGCCGGAACCTACAAATCACCTACAGTAGAAATCGGCAGGATGAGCAAGTCTTGTCCCGAGAACAGGATAGAGTGGTGGAGGCGGCGGGAGTCGAACGCGTCGACGATGTGCTGCGGAGGCAGCACGTACTTCGGCGGATCCGAGGCGCCGGGCACCTGCGCGCCAAGGCGTGCCTCGACGAGGCTCGGCACGCCCCTGAGCAAGTCGAAGGGGCGAAGGACGAGCGCGGGCGCGACGATGAGAATCGCGAAGGCGAGGGTGCCGGGGCATTCGCGTGAGCATGGACCGCTCCTTGAAGATAGACAGGAGCGGATTCTACACGGGCGGGAAGGGTGAGAGGGCCGGAAAGGTAGGGCAGGGTGACTGAGCCCCTACCCCGGCAGGATCGAAAACCGGCGTCGGCGTCCCGGACGGTACACCGAGAAGTGCCGCTGATCCAGGGTGAAGATGCGGGTGAGATCTTCGCGTTCGGCGACTCGCACCAGTGCCGCGTCGGCGAGGTCCATCGGCAGATCGCGGTACTTCTCCATCAACTCGCGCGTGCGCGGCGCATCGCTTTCGTCGAGCGGCGCCAGCGCCAGCACGCCGGCTTCCACCCGGCTCCAGAGGGCCTTCTGCCCGCGCCACGACGACCCCAGGAGGGACATGGCTTCGGTGAACGCGGGCCAGACCGTGACCAGCGGATCGCGGAGCGTTCTGAGCGTCGCCACACAGACCGTATGCTGCGGATCGCTCTGGTCGAGAATCGCGACGAGCGGGCCGGCGTCAACGAGAACGCCGCGCACGGGCCTTCTCGCGGACAATCGCGGTGAACTGCTCACCCGTTGTTCGCCCTCGGTCGCGCGTGGCAGTGCGGACCTCGACGCTGACCTTGCCGACGCTGGTCTTGCCGGTGCTGCTGACCACGCCGATCACGTCGAGCCAGGCGTCATACGGGCGTCCGCGGCCGGCGTCGCCGCCGTTGGCGGCCGTGTAGTGCTCCAGCGCGTCGCGGACGACATCCGATCGCGTCTGGCGGCGGCGACGGGCCAGGGCGTTCACGGCGCGCTCCGTTCTCGCGTTCAACCGGACGGTCATCGGCAATGAACATCCTCCGTAATACAAATAAGTATTACGGCATGCAGGCGAGGTGTCAACCAGCTGCATGGAGCGGGCGATTCGTCGAGCCGCGCTCCTGCGTCGCCTCGGGGTGTTCCGGCCGGTCTGACACGGGCGGGAGGGGCAGGAAGGGTTCGCGTCAGCGCAAGGCGACGCGCGTGATGCCGTCGAGGGCGTCAAAGCCTTCGTCGAAGGTCGCGATCTCGGAGAGGTCATGGTTCAGCATGACACCGGCGTGAATCGCCTCGCGCACGCTGATGCCGCGCGAGGAGACCAGAAGCGCCTTGGCGCGGTCCGTGTCTGCGAGCGTGACCGCCAAGACCGTCGGACAGAGGTGGACGAACAAGTCGTACACCGAGGCCGCCAGATCGAGCCGCTTGAGCGCGGCGTAACGGTACAGAATCTCCTGCAGGACGTCGGTGCTCGTGCAGATGTCCACGTTGCCGCCGCGGGCGCGCTCGAGGAAGCGACGCGCCGGGTCGCGCAGCGGATGGTCGCGCCCGGCGACGTACATGGGCACGTTCGAATCGACGAAGACCATCAGCCGCGCCCGGCCTCGATTTCGGCGAGCATCTGCTCGATGTCGCCGGTCGGCGCGCCGAGGTTGGCGAGCTGATCGAGCGGATCGCCCTGATGATTCTCCTGAAGGGCCCGTTCAATCGCCTGTCGCACCCACGCGCCCGACGACAGGCGGCTCCGGTGGGCAGCCTTGCGGATTCGGCGATCGAGGGCTTCGGGCACGAGGACTTGTAGTCGATGACTCATATACTCATACTATCATGAGTATTCATTCAACCGCCCGGTCATCCCCCTCCCGTCCCTCCCGCCCTTCGCGCCCCACCCGCCCTCCCGGCCTCACCCGCCTCGCTCATGAACCTTATATAATCCGCGCGTTTCCACCATCCTGTTGGAGGCTCTTCATGCGGGTTCTCGCCTGTCTCCTCGCCGTCCTCGGCCTCGCGACTCCGGCGCTCGCGCAGGACGGCGGGCCGCTGTACGCGCAGTATTGCGCCCGCTGTCATGACGGCGGACTCCCGCGCGCGCCGCAGCGGCTCGCCCTCAGTCAGCTGACGCCGGAACGGATCGTCGCGGCCCTCGAAACCGGCACGATGCGGACGCAAGGCGCGGAGCGGACGGCGGCGGAGCGCCGCGCGCTCGCGGCATTTCTCTCCGGCAAGGCGATCGGCGAAACGCCCGCGCCGCCGCCGCTGAAAATGTGCGCGAGTCCTGCGCCGCCCGCGCCCGGCGGCGCACGCCCGGCGCCTGCCGGTGCGGCAGGCGCTTCAAACTGGTTCGGATGGGGCCTCTCCCTCGCCAACGATCGGTTTCAGCGCGCTTCCAACCTGAAGGCGGCCGACGTGTCGAAGCTCAAGGTGAAATGGGCGTTTGCGTTTGCCGGCGATGCGTCGGCCGCCGTGCAGCCGAGCGTCGTCGGCGACCGCGTGTTCGTCGGCAGCGTGCCAGGTCGCATCTACTCGCTCAGCCTGCGCGACGGATGCGCGTACTGGACCTTTGACGCCGATGCCATGGTGCGCACGTCGATCGAAGTCGGCGACGCCGGCGGATCGAACGCCGCGTTCTTCGGCGACGTGGCCGCCAACGTGTACGCCGTTGACGTCGCGACCGGCAAGTTGCGCTGGAAGCGGAAAGTGGATCCACACGTCGTCGCGCGCGTCACCGGAACGCCGAAGCTGTATCGCGGACGTCTCTACGTGCCGGTCTCGTCCATCGAGGAAGTGATTGGCGCCCAGCCCGCGTATTCCTGCTGCACGTTCCGCGGCAGCGTCGTCGCGCTCGACGCGGGAACCGGCGAAGTCGCCTGGAAGACGTTTGTGATCCCGGAAGCGCCGACGCCGAGGCGCCAGAACAAGAACGGCACGCAGCTCTTCGGACCGTCGGGCGCCGCGATTTGGTCGTCGCCCACGATCGACGAGCGGACAGGCGCGCTCTACGTTGCGACGGGTGACAGCTATTCCGATCCGCCCGCGGACACGTCCGACGCGATCATGGCGCTCGATCTTCAGACCGGCGCGATCAAGTGGTGGCAGCAAATGACGAAGGGCGACGCGTACAACCTCGCGTGCGGCGCCGCGGATCCGACCAACTGTCCCGATTCACGCGGTCCCGACGTGGACTTTGGATCGCCACCGATTCTCGTCACGCTCGCGTCCGGCAAGCGCGCACTCGTCATCGGACAGAAGTCCGCCGTCGTGCACGCCGTCGATCCCGATGAGGACGGCAAGATCCTGTGGAGCACGCGCATCGGCCGCGGCGGCGCGCTCGGCGGCGTCGAGTGGGGATCGGCCGCCGACGCGGAGAACATTTACGTCCCGCTGTCCGACATCGCGTTCACGCAGGCCGGACTCGACGTAAATGGAATGACGCCCAACGCCGACGTCGGCGGAGGCCTCTTCGCGCTGCGGTTGTCGGACGGCAAGCAGTCGTGGCGCGCCGTGCCTCCCGGCTGCGGCGGCCGC
>JACPZV010000513.1 GCA_016195295.1 Acidobacteriota bacterium | reverse complement strand
GCTCGAGCTTCTTGTACAGATTGCTGCGCGGCGTGCCGATCACTTCGGCCGTTTTCGAGATGTTCCAGCCGTTCTCGCGCAGCTTGCCGACGAGAAACGTTCGCTCGGCGTTCTCCTTGAACTCGCGCAGCGTGCCCGCCTTCGCCTCGGCGGCTTCGCCGCCGGGCTTCGGCGTGGCAGGCCCGCTTGAAGGAGATCGCACGCTCTCCGGCAGATCCGCCCGATCGATCGTGTCGCCGCCGGTCATGATGATCAAGCGCTCCACGGTGTTGCGCAGCTCGCGAATGTTTCCTTTCCACCGGTACCGCGAGAGCGCATCGAGCGCCGCGGACGTGATGCGCTTGGGCCGGACGTTGTTCTGCCGGCTGAAGAACTCCATGTAGTGCCGCACGAGCAGCGGAATGTCCTCGGGCCGCTCGCGGAGCGGCGGCACGTGAATCGGAATCACCGCCAGCCGGAAATACAGATCCTCGCGGAAGGCGCCTTTGTCGATTTCCTCCTCGAGGTTCTTGTTGGTCGCCGCAATGACCCGGACGTCGACCTTGATCGTCCGCGCCGAACCGAGTCGCTCGACCTCGCCTTCCTGAAGCACGCGCAAGACTTTGGCCTGCGTTTTCTGGCTCATGTCGCCGACTTCGTCGAGGAAGATCGTCCCGCGATCCGCTTGCTCGAACTTCCCGACCTGTTTCTCGGTGGCGCCCGTAAACGATCCTTTCTCGTGCCCGAACAGCTCGGACTCGATGAGCTCCTCGGGGATGGCGGCGCAGTTCACTTGAATGAAGCGCTCCCGATTGCGCAGGCTGTTGCGATGAATCGTCCGCGCGACGAGCTCTTTGCCGACGCCGCTCTCGCCCTGGATCAGCACCGTGGCATTGGTGGGGGCCGCGCGGCCGACCGCCGCCATGACCTGCTTGAGCGCCTGGCTCTCGCCGATCATCTGATGGCGGACTTCAACTTCCTTCTTCAGCGTCCGGTTCTCGTCACGCAGCCGCCCCTGGTCGAGCGCGTTACGCAGGCTGACCAGCACCCGCTCGCTGGCGAACGGCTTCTCGATGAAATCGAACGCGCCCTTCTTGGTCGCCTCGACGGCCGTGCTGATGCTGCCGTGCCCGGACACGACGACGACTGGCAGCGTCTCGTTCATGTTGCGCAAACGGTCGAGCACCTCGAGGCCGTCCATGCCGGGCATCTTCACGTCGAGCAGGACGAGGTCCGGTGTCTCTCGTTCGACGAGCGCCAGACCTTCTTGCCCGGTCGCCGCGCCGATGCATTCGTACCCCTCGTACTCGAGCGTCATCCGCAACGAATCGCGGATCGCCGCTTCATCGTCGATGACGAGGATGCGGGATTTGGCCATTCAGCGTTCGCTGTTCATTATAAGAGCGAGGAAGTTCTGCTCATCCAGCGTGTCGACGCCGAGCTTCCGCGCTTTCTCGAGCTTGCTGCCCGCCTCGCTGCCGTACACCACGACGCTGGTTTTCTTACTCACGGATCCGGACACCTTCGCGCCGAGCCGCTCGAGCGCTTCGGTCGCCTGCTCGCGCGACATCGACGCCAGCGTGCCGGTCAGGACGAACGTTTTTCCGGCCAGCGGGCCGGGGAGATCGCTCGGCTCCGGCGCCTGACTCGCCATGTTGACGCCGGCGTCCCGCAAACGGTCGATCAGGTGCCGGTTGCGCGGCTCGTCTGCGAATGCCCGAACCGACGCGGCGACGACGGGACCGATCTCCGGCGCCGTCTGCAACGCATCAACCGACGCGGTCATCAGGCCCTCCATCGTCCGGAAGTGACGTGCCAGCGTCGCCGCCACCTTCTCACCGACGTGCCGAATGCCGAGCGCGTAAATCAGCCGCGACAGATCGTTCGACTTGCTGCGCTCGAGTTGCTCGACAACGTTCCGACCGACCTTCCCAAGCTTGCGCGGCACCGCGCGCGCGGATTTTGGATCGCGCGGCGCGACCACCAACCGCTCGAGCTGCTCGGCGTTGAGGCGATAGAGATCCGCGACGTCGTGGACGAGTCCTTGTTCGATGAGTTGGTCGACCAGCGACGCGCCCAGCCCTTCGACGTTCATCGCCGTCCGGGAGGCGAAATGTTCGAGGCTGCGCCGGATTCTCGCAGGACACGAGGAGTTTTCGCACCGCCAGACGACTTCTTCTTCGTCGCGGCGCAATTGGCTGTCGCATTCCGGGCAGCGCGCCGGCATCCGCCACGGTTGACTGTCGTCCGCATGCGGCGGGATGAACTTCACCACCTTGGGGATGACGTCGCCGCCCTTCTCGATCAGAACTCGGTCGCCGTCCCGCAGATCCTTGCGCGCGACATCGTCGGCGTTGTGGAGGGTCGCCATCGAAATCGTGGAGCCGGCGAGGAAGACGGGCTCGAGCACGGCGTACGGCGTCACGGCGCCGGTGCGTCCGACGTTCACGGCGATGGCCCGAAGGACGGTTGTCGCCTGCTGCGCGGGGAACTTGAACGCCGTGGCCCAGCGCGGGAACTTCGCCGTCGCGCCGAGGCGCTCGCGAAGCGCCAGATCGTCGACCTTGATGACGACGCCATCGGTGTCGAAGTCGAGCGTCCGCCGCTTCTCCGCCCATTCGTCGCAAAACGCGCGGACGCCGACGATGCCCTCGCATCGACGCCAATGCGATTCCACCGGTAGCCCCCACGCGCGCATGGCGGTGAGCGTTTCGGCGTGCGTCCTGTACTGTCCGGCTTGAGCCGGACTTCCGGCCGGCTGAAGCCGGCCACTGCCGTCTGATGCGGCGGCGATCTGATACACGAATGCCGACAGCCCGCGCTTCGCGACCAGCGCCGGATCCAGATTGCGCATGGTGCCGGCGGCGGCGTTCCGCCGATTCGCGAAGAGCGGCTCGCCCGCGTCTTCGCGGTCGCGGTTCATCCGCTCGAACGACGCGCGCGTCAAATACACTTCGCCGCGAATCTCGACGCGCTCCGCGGGTCCGTCCCGCAGCGCCAGCGGGATCGCGCGAATCGTGCGGACGTTGCTCGTGACCTCCTCGCCACGCGAACCGTCGCCACGCGTCGCGCCGCGCACGAGCCGCCCGTTGTCGTAGGTCAGCGCGATGCTCAAGCCGTCGATCTTCAGTTCCGCCACGTACTCGACCGGCGCATCACCGAGTCCGGCGCCCTTGCGCACGCGCTCGTCGAATGCCCGCAGCTCTTCTTCGTTGTACGCGTTGTCCAGGCTGAGCATCGGGACGACGTGCTCGACGGTCTCGAATCCCTCG
>JACPZV010000562.1 GCA_016195295.1 Acidobacteriota bacterium | reverse complement strand
CTCCAGATCACCATGCCGGACATCACCCGGCCGGCCCTGATCATCGCGAAGGTCGTCCGCCGGCACCACGCGGAAGGCCCCAATCGTGGCGAGAGCGCGCACTTCTGACCCTCGCAGTTGATAGTCGTGGTCGTGGCTATGCACCCGCTCGCGTTCGAGGCCGCGCGGGAGCTCCAGGTCCTGCGTGAACACGTCGCGCGGATCGGCCGGCTCGGTGTCGCGAGCGTCGCTCGTGTCCCGATCGCGGCTGTCGAGCGAGCGCGGATCCAGGTCCCACATACCGGCCTCACCGCTGAATCGACCACCGTTCGACCGGCAGGTCCTCGTGGATGCCCTCGGACGCGATGAGCTGCCGGTCCACGTGCGTCAGTTTGCGTCCCGTGTCGCGCAGAAAGAGCCATCGGGCGAGGCCGTAATAGACCGCCGACAGGTTGACAAAGACGACGAGCAGGCCGCCGAGAATGACCGGGCCATGCAGGCGAAACAAGGCGGCCTTATACGGCGCGAGGAAGCTCAACTCGCCGGCGAGCCACGCCGCGAGCAGGAACACGGTCAGGGCCGCCAGGAACGCGGTGTTCGCAATCATCGGCGCGGCTCCTCGAACGCTTGATCCACACGGAAGTACGACACCTGCAAGCCGAGCGGGTTGACGCGCACGAACTCGTTCGGCACGTGGTCGCGCAGCAGAAAATCCACTTGAGCGACGTATGACTGGCGTGCCCGCTCCGTGCGCGTGCCAGGGGTGTAGAGCACCTTCTGAAAGCTGATGGATGCTTTGTACGGCGGCTTGGTCAGCTCGCTCAAGCTGACGTTCTGGACCGCGATGTCGATCTCGTCGGCCGAGGCGTCCGTCAGGAATGTTTCCAGGACGCGGCTCTGCTCGTTCTGCGCGATCGTCGCATCGGCCAGCGAGGGATCCAGGAAGAACAACGAATCGGCGTACTCCCGCTGGACCGTGGCTCGAAGGCGGCTGAAGTGTTTGACCACGAACTGCGTGAGGAAGTACCGCAGCTCCGGCGGCTGCGCGCGATACGTGCTCGCGTCGTACTGCACGGCCTCGGCTCGGCCGACTTCATCGATCCGGACGACGAGCGGCTTGACGTTGGCGTACTTCGTTTGAGTCCGGAAGTTCAGGGCGAGGAGTCCGAGGGCGAGCAGGGACACCAGAAGCAAGGCAATTTTCAGATACGTGTTCATCACCAGCGCTGAGCCATACAGTTCGACGAATTGGCGCTTGGCGCTCTCAATCGTCTTCGGATGCAGATCGGCGACGGTGGCAGACATGGTGCGAGTCTCCTACCACAACGGATGAAAGTGCAGCAGACCGGCGATCGTCCACACGATGCCAATCAGCAACCCGATGATTGCGGCGATGCCGATGAGCCTGAAGTACCCTCGTGCGAATCGCGGCGAGGCGAGTGAATCGAGATAGCGCTGATACCGCATTTCAGCCTTCCTGCTTTAGCTCAGGCGACCGATCCGCTCAGGCAGAACACTGCCGCCGGCGCGTCCTGAGAAAATCGAACTCGTGAGCGCCGGGACCAGTAGGATGCCGACCATGAAGACACCGATCACCACGAGCGCTTGCAGCCCATAAACCATGTACTGATCCTCAGTAATGCCCGGCGGCAGCGTCGTCAGAAACTGGAACACAAACCGCTCGAAAACCATCAAAAACGCGAACGCGATCACCGGGATAAACGAGTACTGAATAAACGCCTTGAACCACGACCAAAACAGAAAGTCGAGCTTTGGGACGATGAAGAACGGCACGAAGATCGGACCGACCAACGCACAGACCGCGCTGGCGATGAGGGCGAAGGCGACAATGGCCAGCGACACGACCTTCGCCAGCGTGACGAAAATCAGGAGGAGCCAGTACAGCAAGTTCGCCAGAATCGACCAGGCATCGGGCTGGACAAAGCGCTGCCACAGTTCGTCCAGATGATCGAACGTCAGCTCCAACGAGCGCGCGTCGAGAATGTTTGCGAACTGGTGCGCCTGATCGGTAATGAGATTGCTGAAAGAGACGCCGATCCCAGGCAACGGCGCTTCATAGAACGCAATCAAGGCGTACCCGAACGAAATGAACAGCAAGAGCTTCGCGAAGTCGAAGAGGTGATCTCCCAAGGACTCCTGATTCAGCATCATGCGGATGCCCTGCCACACGAGGAGAATCGTCGCAAACGAGATGAACAGCGACATCCCGAACCGCAGGAACTCTGGCTCGTACGTCGTCAGTAGACTCGTGATGGCCTGCTGGATCGTCGCGATAATCGCCAGACGGGGTTGAGGAGGCATAGCGATCCTTCCTTCAGGGTTGTTTCCACGCACGGAGATCGTTGCCGGCACCCGCCAGAAGACTCAGACCGGCGGGGCGCCCATCACGCAGCCGGCCGAGCTGCATGTTCATCGTGGCCGCCTCAGCGTCGCGCGCGCGCTTGTTGTCGACGAGCAGCTGCTCGACGATTGCGGTCAGAAACTGCGTGCGCGCCTGCCGATTCCGCGTCTCGAGGAGCACGGCCGCGCTGATCTTGTCCACGACGGCCGTCGCACTTTGTGCCGACGACGGATCGACGACATCCCGTTCGAGCGCATCGACGGCCCGCATCTCCAGCTTGCCGCCGGCCCTCAGGCGACCGTTCTGATCGGTACCCGTGATCAGTGTGCTGTCGGCGAGGTCCAGCGTCGCGAGGGCCGCGAGCATTGACGCCTCTGCCGCGGGGTTATCCTCACCGAGCTCCGCCAATACGGGTCCGGCTGCGGCACGCGTCCTGGCGATGGCCTCATATGCGCGCCCGTCGGCGTCGCCAAAATTCAGCGCTTCCACGTAGGGATTCGCGTACAGGTTCAGATCCTGGTAGCGATAGCTTCGCCAACGCGTCGGATCAGCCACCGCGTACTTCGCGAGATCGGTGAATACACTCAGACGTCGCGCCATCCGCCGAATCTGACGCGCTTGTTCGGTCAGGGTGTCGACGATTTGGCTCTTGATGGCGGCCGTCAAGATGTTCTTGATCGTCGTTGCCGGATCCGTCACGACGATTTGCGCGTCGGCGACGCGAAGGCCGACACCGAGTATGGCGAAGACGAAGCAGACAATCATCAGTCGACGCATCGCGACCTCCCTGGTTATGGCTGGCGCCACGTGCGCAAGTCGTCAGCCGCGCCGCGCACGAGGCTCGCCCCTGCCGCGCGGCCATACACCAGACCCCCGAGACGCATGTTCATCAAGGCCGCTTCGCTGTCTCGCATGCGCTTGTTCCGTGCGAGCAATTGCTCCAGCGCGTGAGACAGGAGCTGATTCGTGGCGATATCCTGTCGCCGGCCGAGCACTTCACCTGCGGCCACCTTGTCGAGGATCGCCGTCAGTTCGTGGTAGCTGGAGCGCGCATTGACGACGTCGTTCTCCAGCTCCTGGACGGCCTGCTGCATCGGACCGCTGTAGCCGCGCGTCAGGGCGATCTGATGGCCGGCAATCGTGGCCACGGCGTCCGTGATCTCGATCGTGGCGTATGCCTGTTCGATGGCCTTCCGCGCCGCCGCCGGAAGCTGGCCCAGCACGGTGCCCGGCCGATCCAGTGGACGCGTCACCTGCCGGTAGAGCACGCCGCGGTTGTCCCCGGTATTCAATCCTTGGAGCCACGGAGCGGCGTACGTCCAGCGGGAGGGGTCGTGGCGTGCGACGAAGATCGGGGGCGTACGGAATCGATCCATGTTCCCGAGCTTCTGCGCCATGCGCAGGATGGTTTGGTATTGCGCCCACAGCGTTTCGTACTCGCGGAGCGTTCGCTCGGCGATCAACACCGCTTGCACCAGGTTACCGGGGTCGACGACCACGAGCTGCGCCTGCGCGGGCATTACGAGCGCGCTGACGAGCAGGATAACGATGATGATCCGTTTCATGACTACAACTCCGTTAGCGTGTCCGCGCGAGTAGCGGTCGGCTGCCGCGCTGAGGTGCCTCATACGCGGGCAACTCCAGATCGCTCGTGAGATACACCTTGACGCGGTGCCCTTCTCGAACGGTCACCGAGGGCAAGCGGTTGAGGAACCGGTTCATGCTTTGCGCCGTCGCCTGCGCCGTGGCGTCCCCCACGTTGCCGGCGATGACCACTGTCCGGTCACCGTTGCCGCGACTGAGGCCCGCCGCACCGAGCCATTGCGCAAAGCCCGAAATGAGACCCACGGCTGCTGACGCGCCGAACGTGGATTTGTAGTGTTGATTCACCTGATCCCGGAGTCCCGCGTCGCCGATGTCGTTCAGGCCCAGGAACTGATCGAGGCGATAGGTGCGACCGTCGGGCAACACGAGGCGGTTGAAGGCCACGGCGAGGCGCGTCTCGCCGAAGCTCTGGATCGGCTTCGTCTCACCCAACACGCGTGAGCCGGCCGGAATCAATACGGCCTGGCCGTCGTGGGAGTAGATCGCGTTGGTCACCAGACAGTTGACAGGTGCCGCGACGCTGCCGTCCAGTCGGTTCGTCAACACCGTGTCAATGACCGTGCCCTCCAAGACCCGATGCGTCGGTCCGTTGGACGCGATGGGACCTGTGTAGGCAGGTGTCATCTTGCCTGTCGGCGCGTTCGTGAGCGCCGGGGTGGTGGTCACCGTGCCGGGGGCGGGGCCGGGCGCCGGTACGGTCGGGGTTGGCGTCGTGCTCGTTGGGGCATATTTCGTGGTCGCCCGCACGACGGCGTCCGCGACTTGATCGATGCTTGGCGGCGGCGCCGGGGCCTCGCCGAGGGGATTCACGCCGGGCGTTCGCGTCGGCAGGCCCTGCGTCACCGCGAGCTGCTGTCCCTCGGGACGGCGGCTCATGACGACGTTGCTTGCGAAGAGACTCTCGTAATCCCGCCGTTTGCGTTCCTCGTGGAGCGGATCCGCCGAGGCCGCCGTCCCAGCCGGCGGATCGTCATAGGCGGGATGTGGCATCGGCGCGCGCTGATCCATCAGGCTTGGGGTCTGCTGACGGGCACGCTCGTCGAGGACGCGGAGTCGATCCTGATAGTCGCGAAGCCGCTCAGGGTTCAGCATCAACGGCGTGGTGGCCGCCGGCGTCGTCGGACGTGCGGCCGGTTCGGGATGCCCGGCGAACACGATGATGCCGAGGATCGCGACAGCCACGCCGACCATGAGCCACGTCTGCGTGCTGCGCGGCAGCACGCCGCGTGGGGCCACGCGATGGTCGGTCACCGAAGCGGCGACAGGTTCAGCGTCAGCCATGACCTACCGTCCTTGCTGAAACGAGAAACGGTCCTTGCCGAGCGCGAGATAGCCGCGGTCGAGCACCTTCGGCACGACGTACGTGCCGCTTTGGACTTGGAAATTCACGAGCGCGGGTTGTCCATCCTTCAACTCGTACAGCGCGGGCAGTTCCTGCGCGTCCGACTTGATGTACGTGAACTGGCCGTCGTGCCAGATCGACCGCACCAGGAACGGCTTCTCGTACTTCGGGGTCCCGAAGGCAAATTGCAGCGCGGCCGGATACTGCCGCTTGAAGGTCGTCACGGCCTCTTCCGTTTCATGCCTGACGGTCTGGATCGCCGCCTTCGCTTCAGTCAACTCGGTCTGGAGTGCGGTCAGTTGCGCCGCCGACACGTACTTCGGCTTCTCGCGCGGCGTGGTCCCATCGCTTTTCACGTACACCTTCAGATCGGGTTGGGCGGCCTTGCCTTCCGTCAACAGAAAGGAGTAGATGGTGCCGCTGGTGGTCACGAGATTCAGATTCGTGGCCGCCCCTTCCTTGGCGGGCTTCACGTGCGCAATGTTCTGCGTCGCCGAGATGACCCAGAAATCTTTGTCGCCGCACACGACGTCGAGGATCTCCTCGTCCTCCGGGAGCAGAATCATCGTGGTGTAGCGAAGCTTCGTGTGGAGCGGGATGAGACTCCGCTCGGATGCCGACACTTCGCGAATGCCGGTCCCTTGGGCCATGAGCGAACCGGCGGCGACGGGCATCAGTACCAGAGTGGTGACGAGTGTTTTGACGCGCATGACACAACCTCCATCAAGCCGAGGCCGCCAGCCGATCCAAGCCAGCCTCGAAGCCGTATTCCCGAAAGATGGCCGTGACACGCTCGTTGTCGACGGGCGTGTTCGTGTACAGCCAGTACGACCGTGGATCGACGTTCAGCGTCAGGACCTTGCCCAAGTCCGGACGTTTGAGCAGGAATTGGCGCCGGGCGTTCAACTCCGTGAGCAAATCGAGCTCCACATCGTTCAGTTGAAACAGGTCCGCGTACCGCGCGCGGTCCAGCGCCGGATTTGCGAGCAGCAATTTCGTCGGACAGCTCTCCACCACGGTGCGCAGGAGATCCGCCGACGCAAAGTCGTCGATGGTCTGCGTGGCCAGCAGCATTGCCGCATTCCGCTTGCGCCACGTCTTGAG
>JACPZV010000019.1 GCA_016195295.1 Acidobacteriota bacterium | reverse complement strand
GGCGACGTCGACCCGGACGTCGACCGCGCGGTCATTACCGTGCCGGCGTATTTCAACGACGCGCAGCGCACGGCGACGCGCGATGCGGGCCGCATCGCGCGTCTCGAAGTTCTGCGGATCATCAACGAGCCGACAGCCGCGTCGCTCGCGTACGGTCTGGACAAACGGCACACGGGCATTATCGCGGTCTACGACCTGGGCGGCGGCACGTTCGACATTTCGATCCTGCGCGTCGAGGACGGCGTCTTTCAGGTGCTCTCGACCAACGGCGACACGCACCTCGGGGGCGACGACATCGATGTGCTGCTGATGGATCGCGTCCTGAAGGACGTGGGGGCCGACCCGCGTGTCGGCCCGTCACTCGAATTCGTTCAGGAGATCCGCAAAGGCGTGATCCAGGCGAAGTGGGATTTGTCCGAGCGTGACGAGGCCGAGATTCGCGTCGGTGACGGCAGGCCTGAAGGCCTGCGCTACTCGAAGACGATCACGCGGCGCGACTTCGAGTCGCTGATTCAGCCGATCGTCGATCGGACGCGAGCGCCGTGCCGTCAAGCCCTGGCGGACGCCGGGCTCGGCACGTCGCAGATCGATGAAGTCGTCTTGGTCGGCGGATCGACGCGCATCCCGCTCGTGCGCCACGCGGTCGCCGAGTTGTTCGGCAGGACGCCGCACAGCGAACTGAATCCGGACGAAGTCGTCGCGCTCGGCGCCGCGGTGCAGGCCGACATCCTGATCACCGGCAACCGCGACATGCTGCTGCTCGACGTCACGCCGCTGTCGCTCGGGATCGAGACGATGGGCGGGGTGATGTCGAAGATCATCCTGCGCAACTCGACGATTCCCGCGACCGGCAGCGAGATGTTCACCACCGGCGTCGACAATCAAACCGCCGTCGACATTCACGTCCTCCAGGGCGAGCGCGAGCTCGTGGGCGACAACCGATCGCTCGCGCGGTTCAAGCTGCGCGGGATCCCGCCGATGCCGGCCGGCATGCCACGCGTCCAGGTGCAGTTTCAGATCGACGCGAACGGCATTCTCAGCGTCTCCGCGCGCGAGCTACGGACCGACGTCGAGCAGACGATCGAGGTGAAACCGTCGTACGGGTTGACGGACGAAGAAGTCGAGCGCATGCTCCTCGATTCATTCGAGCATGCCGAGGCCGATTTCGAGGCGCGCCTGCTGATCGAGGCGCGCAACGAGGCGGAGTCGGTGATCCAGGCGACCGAGAAATCGCTGCGCGCGCCGGAATTCGCGGAGATCGAGAAGCGCGACCTCTCGCCCGGCGAGCGGCAGAAGATCGAATCGGTGCTCTCCGGCCTCAAGATGGTGCTGAACGCGACCGATCGCGAGACGATTCAGAAATGGACCAAGGCGCTCAACGACGCGACGCAGCATCTGGCCGAAGTGATGATGAATCGCTCGGTGAGCGCCGCCCTCTCCGGGAAAAACGTGAACGAAATGTAGGGCGGGTCCTTCCGGACCCGCCGTGAGACGCCATGCCTAAAGTCACGTTCATCATCGACGGCGAACCGACGGTCGTCGAGTTCGAGCACGGCAAGCTGCCGTACTCGAATCACGGCAAGCCTGAGTCCTTCCTCGACGTGGCGAAGAACCACCACGTGCCGCTCGAGCACGCGTGCGGCGGCAGCTGCGCGTGCACGACGTGCCACGTGATCATCCGTGAAGGCGCGCAGCATCTGAGCGAAATGCAGGACGACGAGGCGGATCGGCTCGACACGGCCTGGGGGCTGACGGCGCACTCGCGCCTCGGCTGCCAGGCCGTCATCACCGGCGACGTCGTCTGCGAGCTGCCGATGTACACCCGCAACTACGTCCAGGAAGGCGGGGGCATCCAGCTCGGCAAGTCGGACAAGAAAGATCGGAAAGCGCAGGAGGTCGCGCCGTGAAGTGGATCGATTCTGAAGAGATCGGGATCGCGCTCGCCGAGAAGTTTCCCGGCCTCGATCCGCTGACGATTCGCTTCACCGATCTCCGCGAGCGCGTGCTGGCGCTCGGCGGGTTCGACGACGACCCCAAGACGTCGAACGAGGCGAAACTCGAAGCGATTCAGATGGCGTGGTACGAAGAATTCAAGGACGCGCAATGAACGTCGGCGGGATGTTCCGCCCGGGAATGCGCGGCTACTTCGTGCCGTTTGCCGCGGGCATCGCGCTGATCGTGAGCGCGTTTCTCCCGTGGGTCGTCGTCGGGGGCGTCTCGGTGCAGGGTGTGCCTGACGTTCCAGCGCTCTGGGTCATCGGGCTTGGCGCGGTTGCCGCCGTGCTCGCCGTCCTCAGTCTCATCACGCGCAAGAATTCTCGTCATCCACTGCTCATCGTCGGGCTGACGGCGCTCGGGATCCTGTTCCTGTCGTGGCGGATCCTCCCGCGCACGGCGGGCGAGCGAGCCCTGACGATCTCGCAGGCGTTCGCCATCGTCGAAAACACCGAGATGAAGGAAGCGCCGCCGGCATTGGTCGGCGTCGGCATCTATCTCGGTCTCGTCGCCGCCTCGGTGCTCGTCGCGTTCGGCATGACGATCGTCGTCAAGCGCGTCGCGCGGCCCTACACGATTCCAACGGCGGACGACGACGTCGAGTAGCGTTCGACCGTATGCGCATTCTCCTCGTCTCCGCCACCGCGCAGGAGACCGCTGCGATCGCGGCGAAACGCCAGCACATCTCGGGGCATGACATCGACCTGCTCGTCACCGGCGTGGGTATGGTGGCGACGGCCGCGCGATGCGCCCAGGCCATGACGAAAGAGCGTTACGACCTTGCGCTGAATCTTGGCGTCTGCGGCAGCTTCGACCGGACGCTCCCGCCAGGTACGGTCGTGCACGTCGTCTCCGACCGCCTCGCCGAGCTGGGCGCCGAGGATGACGAGGCCTTCTTGACGCTCCAGCAGATGCACCTGCTCGGCGACGATGAGTTCCCGTTCACCGGCGGCCGGCTCGTGAACGCCCACCCGCCGGTCAACGCGACGCTCGAGCGTCTTCCCGCTGTCGATGGCATCACGGTCAACACCGTGCACGGCAACGCGCGATCGATCGCGACCGTCACCAAGCGTTTTGCGCCGCAGGTGGAAAGCATGGAAGGCGCCGCCTTCATGTACTGCTGTTTGATCCACGGCCTGGCGTTCGCCCAGGTTCGCGCCGTGTCCAACGTCGTGGAGGCACGGAATCGCGCGGCGTGGAAAATGGCCGAAGCGATCGACGGCCTCACGCGCGCGACGCTGAGCGTTCTCGAGCACGCATGACACTGACCCTCGGCTTTTCGCCGTGTCCGAACGACTGCTTCATGTTCGACGCGATCGTGCACCGCCGCATCGACCTGGAGGGCCTCGAATTCTCCGTCCGCCTGGCGGACGTGGAAGCGTTGAACACGGTGGCGCTGGCCGGACAGGCCGACGTCACCAAGCTGAGCTATCACGCCTACGCCTACTGCGCCGATCGCTACGTCCTGCTCGATGCGGGCAGCGCGCTGGGGCGAAACTGCGGGCCGCTCCTCATTGCCAAACGCGCGATTTCCACGGAAGAAGTCGCCGCGGGCCACCTGAGGATCGCGATTCCTGGCAAGTACACGACCGCCAATTTTCTGTGCGGCCTGGCGTTTCCGAGGGCGCGGAACAAAACCGAGCTCGTGTTTTCGGCGATTGAATCAGCGTTGTTGGATGACGAGTTCGATGCGGGGCTCATCATCCACGAGAACCGCTTCACCTATCAAGCCAAGGGATTGAAGAAGATCATCGATCTCGGTGAGTTCTGGGAACGTGAAACCGGCGCCCCGATTCCCCTCGGCGGCATCGTCGTGAAGCGGTCGCTGCCCGGCGACGTCAAACACGCGGTGCATCGCGTCCTGCGGCGGAGCGTCGAGTATGCATTTGCCAATCGGGCCGCGAGCCTGCCCTTCGTTCGCGACCACGCACAGGAAATGAGCGAAGACGTCATGTACAAACACATCGACCTGTACGTGAACCAGTACTCCGTCGATCTCGGAAAGGACGGACGACGGGCGGTCGAAATGCTTTTCGAGAAGGCGATCGCGGCCGGCGTCATTCCGCTCTTGAAGGAAGAGCTGTTTCTTCAGTCCACGTAGCGCGCCGCCTTCGCGCTTCCAGCACTTCGGCGAGCCTGGCCGTCGCTCGCAGGCTTCGCCCGCGAGCGGAGGCCGGAGCCTTCACCTCTCGGCAGGCTCGGGGTGCCCTGAGCTTGTCGAAGGGCAGGCGAGCGTCGCAAGAATGGCGTGCATCTGCTGCACGCCGTCAGTCAGGCTGGCGGGTCCGGGCTGCAGAATGTAGGTCGATTTGATTTCGAAGATCCGGTCGTCGCGCACGGCACTGACGGCATGCCAGCCCGGGCGCGACTGAATCGTCGCCTTCTTCACTTTCTTCC
>JACPZV010000520.1 GCA_016195295.1 Acidobacteriota bacterium | reverse complement strand
TTTTGGACAAGGGCGAGGAGCGCGTTCCAGCGGGCCTGCTTGTCGCCCGCGGGGAGCACGACCGCCGGCGGAGCGGGAATCGGCGCAGCCAGATTTTTGACCGCGGCGACCGGCGAACGAATCACCGGGGGCGGCGGCTCGTAAGGTTTCACCGCCGCGGCCGCGGCAAGCGGTTCGGAATTCACGACCGCGGGCTTCGTTGGTCCGGTATTTCTGGCCGCAATCACGCGGCGCAACACCGCCACACTCTCGTCTGACACCGCCACGGTTTTCACCCCCGCGGTTTTCAAGCGGCGCAGTTCGTCAGTCAGGGCCGTGAGGGCGGTGCGCATCACCTCTACGTGCCGCGCCTCCCCCCACGCGCGTGCGCCGGCGTCGATCGGGAGCGCATCGGCATCGAGGGTCAAGCCCACGCCGCTTGCCTCGGCCATGTGATACGCGGCGTCGGCCAATCCATCGCTCAGATCCATGCACGCCGAAGCGGCGCGATTGCGGCCGATCAGCAGCCCGAGCTTCACCCGCGGGGTCGGCCGGAGATAGGCAGTCACCAGTCGCCGGTCGTCAGTCGTCAGTCGTGAGTCATCAGTCGTCAGACCTTCCCGCAGCATTTGCAGTCCTGCGGCAGCCGCGCCCAGCGTCCCGCTCACGTAGAGCGCATCGCCCGGCCGCGCGCCGCCGCGCGTGAGCGCCTGCCGCGGCTTGACGCTCCCGACCACGGTGACGTCGATCATGAGCGGGCCCGGCGACCGCGTCAGATTCCCGCCAACGATGTGCACGCGGTGCTGGCCGGCCAGTGCGGCAAAGCCGTTGACGATGGCGTCGAAGTCGTCTAGCGGCAACGCGGGCGGCAGCGCCATGGAGAGCAACGCCAGTCGCGGCGCGGCGCCCATCGCCGCGAGGTCGCTCAGGTTGACCGCGAGCGCGCGATGGCCGATGGCGTCGGGCGGCGCGAACGCGCGATCGAAATGCACGCCCTCGATCAGGGCGTCGACGGTGAGCACATCGACGCGGTTGCGCTCGGGCTCGACCACCGCAGCATCGTCGCCGATGCCGACGAGCACCCAGTCGGGGGCGGGCGGCAAGCGGTGCTGGATGCGCGCGATGAGCTCCGCCTCTGAGAAGTCCGCTACGGTCATAGGGGCTGGAGGCTGGAGGCTAGGGACCGGCCTCACTTCGCATAATCTACCGCCCGGGTTTCGCGAATGACCGTCACCTTGATCTGGCCGGGGTATTCGAGCTCGTTCTCGATGCGGCGCGCGATGTCCTTCGACAGCCAGATCGCTTCCTCGTCTGAGATCTTCTCGCTCTCGACCATGATGCGGATTTCCCGGCCGGCCTGGAGCGCGAACGACTTGGAGACGCCTTTGAACGAGTCGGCGATCCCTTCGAGCTTCTCGAGGCGCTTCACGTACGACTCGAGGATGTCGCGGCGGGCGCCGGGGCGGGCGGCGGAAATCGCGTCGGCGGCCTGCACGATCATCGCTTCGAGCGACGGCCAATCGATGTCCATGTGGTGCGCGGCCATCGCCATCACGACGGCCTCGCTCTCGCCGTGCTTGCGCAGGAAGTCGATCCCAATCTGCAGGTGGGTGCCTTCCATCTCGCGGTCGATCGCCTTGCCGATGTCGTGCACGAACGCGGCGCGCACGGCGACGTGGGCGTCGAGACCGACTTCCCTGGCCATGATGCCCGCCAGCCGCGCGACCTCGGCTGAGTGCGCCAGCACGTTCTGCCCGTAGCTCGTGCGGAACTTCAAGCGCCCCATCAGCCTGAGGATTTCCGGGTGCAGGTCGTGCAGGCCGAGCTCGAAGGCGACCGCCGCCCCTTCCTTGCGGACTGCCTCGTCTGTTTCATCCTTGACCTTTTGGACGATCTCTTCGATGCGCGCGGGGTGGATGCGGCCGTCGGCGATGAGTCGCTCGATCGCTTTCTTGGCGATCTCGCGGCGATACGGATCGAAGCCCGAGAGGATGATCGCGCCCGGCGTGTCGTCGACGATCAAATCCACGCCCGTGGCCTGCTCGAGCGCGCGGATGTTCCGGCCTTCGCGGCCGATGATCCGACCCTTCAGATCGTCGCTCGGCAGGTCGACGACCGAGACGGTGGTTTCGATGGCGTGCTCCGCGCCGCAGCGCTGGATGGCTTCGGTGATGTACTGCTTCGCGCGATCGACGGCCACTTCACGCGCTTCCGCGTCCAGCCGCTTCAACAGGTTGGCGGCGTCGTGGCGCGCGTCGGCCTCGATCTGCTTGATCAGAATTTCCTTGGCTTCCTCGGCGGTCAGTCCCGCCACGCGCTCCAGCTCGTGTTTCTGCTGGGCGACGAGCTGCTCGTATTTCACGGCTGACGCCGCGGCGGCCTTCTCACGCTCGGCCAGCGCTCGGTCGCGCGCATTCAGTTCTTTCTCGAGGCGCTCGATCGCCGCCTGGCGGTCGGTGATGGCGGCGTCACGTTTGTTCAGCGTCTGCTCGAGGGTGGCGGCCTGCTGGCGCTCCTGCCGCGCCTGGCGCTCTCCCTCCATGAGGAGGTCGTGCGCCCGCTCCTTGGCCTCGAGCAGCGCTTCTTTCTTGCGCGTCTCGATGTCGCGCTCGGCGTCTTTCGTGATCCGAAGCGCGTGCTCTTCCGCGCGGCCGATCGTTTCGGCGGCGAGACGCTTCCGATTCGCGACCCAGATCCCGAACGCCGTGGCGGCCACGACTGCGGTCACGATGGCGGGGACGATGAGGCTGACGAATATCTGCTGCACGCGTGACGTCCTTTCCCGTCGTCGGGGTCGGACCCCTTCTTGGGCCAGACGCGCGGTTTCTCAAGATGGTCGGGAAGCGAACGACGCAGCGAACGAGAAAAGCCCCGCTTTGCCGTGTGGGGAGGTCGATGAACCTGCGTAAGCAGGTGGAACCGCTCGAAAAACCGCGCTTCAGGCTTCCTCGCTACAGAGGCATGCACACCACGCGGCGTCGCGACTCACTTGGATGAAACGTTGGCTCAAACGAGCCTACCGCCATCACGCGCAAAGCAGGGAACCCAAACTTCTGTAGGAATCTTAGTCGGAAGACGGTTCAGGGTTCAAGGTTCGGGGTTCTAATCCCGGGACTAGCTAGCCATCAGCACGCGGTCGAGGAGTTTCTCCAGTTCGCCCGCGCGCTCGGCGAGCTCACCGTCGCGCAGACGGGTGACGTCCTTACACCGGAAGAGCTCGTCGGCGATGTTCAGCGCCGCCAGGACGGCGAGGCGCAGCGAATCGCCGGTGGGCGTCGCGTCGGCCGCGGCGCGCATCTTCCCGTCGACGTACGCCGCGAGCTGCGCGACGTACTCGGGATCCAGCGTGCTGCGGATCGGGTACCGCTGCCCGTTGATCTCAACGGGAATGACTCGACCTTGATCGGACATAGTCTCGACTATAAATTCAGTGCCTCGATCTGCGCGAGCATCTCGGTCACGCGCTTTCGAATCACGTCGCGCTCTTCCTTCAGCGTCGAGATCTCGGAGGAGAGACCATCGCTCGACGCCAGTCGCGCGCGGAGCGACTCGAGTTCGCGCGCCAACCGCTGGTTCTCTTCCGCGGCTCGCGCGTGCTCGACCTTCATGCGCTCGACCATGCTCACGAGCAGCTTGACCTTTTCTTCGAGGCGATCGATCGGTTCGAGCTCGACGCCTCGGGTTGTTTTCGCCATGACTGATCCTCGAATCTTGTCATCTGGTTATCTCGTCACTTGAATGGCTTCGATTGCATCCACGCAAATGACCAGATAACCAGATGGCTCAATGACCAAATTCACCGTTGTCGCGCGTCGTGCTCGCGCGCGAGCGCCGCCAGAATCGTGTCCACGCTCTGTTGGATTTCGACGTCGGTCAGTGTGCGATCCGCCGCCTGGAACGTCAAATGCACCGAAAGGCTCACCGCGCCGCCGGGCACGCCCGTGCCCTGATACCGATCGAAGAAACTGACCGCCGTGAGCGGCGCCGCGGTGTTCCGACCCGCCGCGTGAATGGTGCCACGAATGATCTCGGCAGGCAAGGTATCGGCGACGACGATCGACAGATCGCGAACGACGAATGGATGCCGCGGCGGCGGACGCGTGGCGTCGCTCGCGGCGACACGCGCGCGCTGAAGTTGATCGAGACTCAGTTCCGCGACGAACACGCGATCCTGACGCGGCAGCCCGCGCGCCTCTGCCACCTGGGGCGCGACCAGCCCCATCACCCCGAGCACTTCGTCGCGTGCCGGGCCGTCGGCGGCCACCACGGACGCCGCCTGACCGGACACGAAGAACGACTCGCTGGCCGGCACGAAACGCACCGGCACGCCGAGCACCGCGCACAGCTGTTCGGCGAGACCTTTGACGTCGAAGAAATCGACGTCGCGTGCCGGAGCCGACCAATGCTCGACTGAGCCGCTGCCGGTCCACGCGACCGCGACGGCGCGCGTTTCGCCCGCGGGCGCGAACCGGGTGCCGATTTCGAACAGACGGACGTGCGCCCGGCCATGACGCCGATTGTGGGCGACGGCATCGATCAGCCCCGGCAGCAGCCGCG
>JACPZV010000519.1 GCA_016195295.1 Acidobacteriota bacterium | reverse complement strand
CGATCATCGGGCACGTCCACTTGCACGTGGCGCACCTCGATGAAGCCGAGGAGTTCTACGTCGGCGGTTTGCGTCATTTCGTCGTGAAGCTGCCGAGCGAATCGGCGCTCGCCTCCGTCACCGAACGGGTGCGCGTCGCCGGTCTTCGCATCGAGGACGCCGACGCAGGACTGCTCATCCACGATCCCTCGAAGAACGCGATCCTGCTCAGCGTGATGTAAACGCACGAGCCTGCGCTTACTGCTGTTTCGACTTCTTCGCGGTGTCTTCGGCTTCCTTTTCCTTGAGACGGGCGCCGCGAAGAATGTTGCCCATCGCGTAGTTGCCCTCGTGGCACGCGTACTCGTAAATCATGTCGTTGGTCGCCGGCCACGCGTATTCGCCCGTCCACGGCTTCGTCCACGTCGTCGGATCGTCGATCGTGAACTGATAGCGCAACGTTCTCGCATCGACGCGCGTGAAGCGCTCGACGACGTGCAGGTTCTCGCTCGATCCGCGGAAGCGTGTCTTGTCGCTGAAGTTGGTCGTGTCGACGACGAGCGTATCGCCCTCCCAGCGGCCGACCGAATCGCCCAGCCACTTGCGGATCGTCGACGGCAGGTGCTGCGCGTTCATGCGGACGATGCGCGCGTCGTGCACCATTTCGGTGAGGATTATCACGTGGTCCGGCGTCTGCACGATCTGGTGCAGGTTGTTGTAGAAGTACGTCGGCAGAACAGGCGGACCTGACGTCGAGCTGAATCCCAGCAAACACCGCTCGGCCAGCGGTCGGATCTCCGGGTCGTCGTACGCGTTCGGCCCTTCGAACCCCGGATCGTCTTCGCGCGCGGCCGCGTCGGACGTCGGCCTCGCGTTGTAGTCGGCGCTGCTGCGGCGCTGGCGCCCCGCGTCGGTGAGCGGCGGAATGCGGCCGTCCGGAGGATCGATGAGAAGCGACGCGCGCTTCTGGCCGTCGATCTTCGTGTAGGTCGATCCCGGGTCCAGCCAGAAATTGTTGTAGCCGCCGACGTTGCCGTACGGGCCGGGTGAGCCGTCGCCGCCCTTGGGTGGAGCGGCGCGATTGGCGTCGATGGGTGCTGCGCCCCTCTCCGTACGTTGCGCGACTTGCGCCTCGATCTTTTTCGCCTGCTCGTCGGTCATCACGAGCGACGTGCCCGGCGCTCGTTCCATCGGCGTCAGCGTTCCCAGATCGTAGGTACCCTGAAGATCCGGGTGACCGTCGGGCGTCCGCGGCAAGCCGCCGGCCGTCGGCTTCGGCGCCGGTCGGGCCGTTTGTCCCTGGACCTCGACGCGTGCGACGAAAACCAGCGCGATGACGACGGAAAGAACCGCGATGAGCGGCAGAGTGCGCGCACGCATCTTGAGAACCTCGCTGCGACGAATTTTACGCCTTTCCGTCGTAGAATGTCGTCACAGGACGGAGATTTCGCTATGCGCGATCGATTGCTCGCCTTCGTCGGATCGCTGGCGGTTGCCGCCGCGGCCGTGGCACTGACACCGGATCCGCTCGCTGCGCAGACCCAGAAGCCTGCGGCGAACAGGCCGGCGGCACCGGTGCCTCGAACGGCCGACGGTCACCCGGACTTCACGGGCTTTTACGATGTCGCGACGATGACGCCGGTCGAGCGGCCCAACGGCGTCGCCCTGGTCCTCAGCGACAAGGAAGCGGCCGCGATGGAGCAGTACGAGGCGCAGCGCCAGGTGAAAAACGACGCGCCGATCGCCGGAGACCGCCCGGCGCCGCCCGTGGGCGGCGAGACGACGACCGGCAAGTCGTACCTCGAATTCCTCGAGCGCGCCGGCGGCGGCGTGGTCGGCGGCTACAACAACTTCTGGCTGGCCGGCGGCACGAAGATGATCACGGTCGACGGTCAGAAACGCAGCTCGCTGATCGTCGATCCGCCGGACGGGAAGGTTCCGCCGATGAAACCCGAGGCGCGACGGAGGAACCAGGCGTTTCTCGCGAGCGCGGTGAGCCCCGATGCGAGCGAGAGCGCGGCGGCCGGACCCTCCGGGGCGTTCGACGATCCTGAGCGCCGTCCGCTCGCCGAGCGCTGTCTGCTCGGCTTCGGGTCGACTTCGGGCCCGCCGACGCTGCCGAACTATTTCTACAACAACATGAAGCAGATCGTGCAGACGAAAGACCACATCATGATCCTCAACGAGATGGTGCACGACGCGCGCATCATCCGGATGAACGCCGAGCATCTGCCGCAGGACATCCGCCGGTGGATGGGCGATTCCGTGGGGCACTGGGAGGGCGACACGCTCGTCGTCGACACGACCAACTTCACCAGCAAAACGCAGTTCCGCGGCTCGAGCGAGAACCTGCACGTCGTCGAACGCTTCTCGTGGATGGACGGCAACCTGCGCTATCGGTTCACGGTCGAGGATCCATCGACGTGGGATCGCGCCTGGACGGGCGAGTACCCCTGGGTCGCCAGCAAGGACTACGTCTACGAGTACGCGTGCCATGAAGGCAACTACGCGATCGTCGACATGCTTCGAGGCGCGCGCGCCAAAGACGCGGAGGACGCGGCAAAGAAACCTTGATCTCCGACGCCGGCGGCAAGGCGACGTCCGCCCGGACGGCATGGGCCGTCTTCGGCCTGCTGGTCCTGGGCGCGCTGTTCCGCCTTTACGGTCTCACGGCGATGGAGTTCAAAGGCGACGAGCAAGAGGCGCTCAACCTCGGCATCGGCCTCCTCGAACAACATCCGTGGTCGTCCACGCATCCCTTTCCGACGCAGGGGATGCTCAGCTCGAACGGCGTGGCCAACGCGCCGCTCTTCACCTGGATTGTCGCCGCGGCCTGGGCGGCCACCCGCGGTCCGGTCGCCGTCACTCGACTCGTCGCGTTGACCAACGTCGCCTGCCTCTATCCCCTCTGGCTGTGGGCGCGACGCCGGATGGATGATGGACGAGCGCTTCTCACGCTCGCGTTGTGCGCGGTCTCGCCTTTCGCGGTCATTTTCAGCCGCAAGATCTGGACGCAGGATCTCTTGCTGCCGGGCGTGCTGAGCGTGGTGTGGGGCGTGGAGTGGTGGCGCGGCGGGCGGCCGTGGCGCGGCGTCGTCCTCTTCGGCCTGGCCGCGCTGCTCGTGGGCCAATTGCACCAGTCCGGCGCGATCGCCGTGATGCTCCTGCCGATGGCGCTCGCCGTCCAATGGCGCTTTGACCGATGGCAGGGGTGGACCTTCCGCCTTGGACGGCCGTCGCGCGGCGAACTCCTCGCGCTTGCCGCGGTCCTCGCGATCAATCTCTTCTTCTGGCTGCCCTACCTCGACTACTTCGCACGGTTGCCACCCGAGGTGCTCGCGAATCGCCCGAAAGAGATCCTCCGGCCGTTGCTGCTGCGGCGAGTCGAGGCGCAGGTGATGCCGCTCGATCTCTTCTTTTTCTTCGCGCCGGACCGGCAGGATTTTCTGCGGGACGCGTTCCGGTCCGCGTTCTATTGCGGCTCGATAGGACTCGGCGCGCCGTTGTTCGTGTACGGCGTGTGGCGCTGGTTGCGGTCGCCGTTTTCGCTGCCGGTGATCGGCGTGTGGTGGTGGCTCGTGATCGCCGCGTTCACCTTGGCGCGGATTCCGTGCTACCCGTTCTACGTGCTCGCGCTCGCGCCGCTGACCGCCGTGCTCGCCTCCGGCGCGTTCGACGGACCGCGGCCTCGCGCGTGGCTGGCGAGACTGATGACCGCGTGGCGTGTCGCATACGTTGTCGCGATGCTCGGGCTGACGTGCGTCACCGGGACGTGGATCACCGGACGTGGCGGGGCGGCGGGAGACTACGGCGTCGCGTACGCCGTTCGTGAAGCCCAGGCGAAGTCGATCGTGGGTCGTCTCGCCTCGGAGCGGATCAACCACTTCTACGAGAACGGCGAGGTGCGGCCGGGCGAGCGCGTCACGCTCAGTTGCCACGGTCTTCCCGTCGAGGTGACCTGGATCGTGCGTTGGATGAATCTGAAATCGGCCGAGACCGCGCACACGCTCGGCCTGTGCGACGACTGGATCGAGCAACAAGGCCGCCTCGTCTATCGCTGGGCGTTGCGCGACGCGCAAGATAGTCTACGCTAACGTGACGAGCGCCATGCCGACGTTTGATTCCAGCTCGCGCAAAGTCTACACGTTGATCGCCGTCTTGGCTGCTGCGCACGCGGTCGTGGTCGCGCGTCAGATTATGAGCGCGCCCGCCGACGTCGGCTGGGATCTGCACGTGACGTGTCGCGGCCTCGAAGCCATCCACCGCGGCGCCGATCCCTACGTCGGAGGCGCGGGGCCATTCTTCTTTCCGTATCTTTTCCACGTCGCGTGGATTTCGGCGCCGCTCTGCACCCTTTCTCCCGAGGGGAGTCTGGCGTATCTCTGGATTTACCTGGGCGTCGTCGTCGGCTCGGTCGTTCTACTGGCGCGAGCGCTCGGCGTTGAGTGGCGCGAGGCGGCCTTGCTCGGCGCGGTCGCGCCGTGGCTTCTCACCGTTGCCTACTGGCTGGCGTGGACCGGCAACGTCACCGTGCTGGAGGTGCCGCTTGCGGCCGCGGTGGTGGTGTTCTTTCATCAACGACGCCACTTGCTGTCGAGCGCCACGCTGGGCGCCATGGCGACCTTCAAGCTCCTTCCCGTCGTCGGACTCCTTGCGTTCCCGTTGGTCCTGACGAAACGCGAGCGGCCGGCGCGCGCCGTCCTCGCTGGCGTTGCGACGTTCGCGGTCATCGTCTTGGGAAGTCTCGCCCTGATGGGAAGCGCGCGACCCAGTTACTTCACGCAACTCGTCGGCGACCTCCCCAACCAGCACTCCGCGTCCGGGGAAGTCGGCGGTCCAACGGATCCGAACCTCGTCGAGTTCTTGGTCCAGCTTGCCGCGGCGCTTGGCCTTTCCCACCCAAACATCCCCGTGACGGCGATCGCGTTGCTGTTCCTGTTCCTGGGCGCCAGCCTGATGGCGCTTCGTCAGTCGGGCATCGAGCAAGATTCACTCTGGCGCACCCGTCTGTTTTGCGCGGCGTTCATCGCGATCACTCTCGCCTTGTTCCGGCTGAAACCGTACGCGTTTGTCACGCTGGTCCCGTTCCTGCTCGTCTGCTGGATGACTGCTGAGCGGAGACTGAACGGCGTGCTACTGCTGACGGCACTTCTAGCAGCGCCGTTTTCAGCGACCCTGCCGCTGCCGCGCGTGGCACGAATACTCCGTGTGCCGGCCCCTTATTTGACACACATCTCAGCGGCGGGGCGGCTCGTTCAACAGTATTCCCAGCTTTGCGGGCTTCTTATTGTCTTCGGAGCGATCCTGGTCGCCTTACGTCTTGAAGCGCGCCAACATCCGGGAGTGAATGGAGCCGGCGCGCGGACTTGAACCGCGGACCTGCTGATTACGAATCAGCTGCTCTACCAACTGAGCTACGCCGGCCAGACTGGAAACCAGGATTGTACTACGGCCGATCTCGACCTGCGTGATCGCGGCGCGGCCGGACCGCGCGATCCCCGTCAATTCGCGAACGCCCGCGCCGCCTCGAACTGAACTGCTGTGCTTTGCCCCTCGGCAT
>JACPZV010000518.1 GCA_016195295.1 Acidobacteriota bacterium | reverse complement strand
CGACCGCGCCGCTGCGCGCCGCCCACATCAACGCGGTTTGTCCCCGTTGGTCGCGCTCGTCGGGCGCGTGTCCCTGCGCCAGCAGTTCGCGGACTGTGCCGGCCGCGTTGCGCGCGGCGACGAGGGCGAGCAGCCGGGTCGGCGCGGGCGCACAGGCGTGGCCGGCGATGAGGGCGGTGCCCATGCCCACCAGCAGCATGAAACGGCGCATGAATGACCTCGCGGAACATGGTATAAGAAAGAACTCTGCGTTGTAAAGGTCATGAGCGTAGGGGTGGGGCAGGTGGGACGGGTAGGGCGGCCGGGGCGGGTGGGATCGCGGTTCAGCGCGCCGCGAGCCAGGCGGTCACGGCCGCCGTCTGCCGGTCGTGCAGCGCGATGCAGGTGTTGATTTGTTCCACGTAACGACGGAGCGCTTGACGCCGATACGCTGGAGGAGTATTAAATAGAGCATCTCAAATGGGTCAAGCGACCTGCATGTGTAGCTGCTGCTGTTGTAGCGGGCTCCCCACGAGCCCCTGCGCCAGTGGTCTAGCCGCGTGCATGCCGACGAACCCTTTGTGATGTAGTTCATCAGCAACCGACGCAGACCCAAGGCCCGGGAGGCTCACCAGCTTCCCGGGCCTTTTTGTTTTTATGGCTGACTTGCTTCCACTCTTCCTGAATCTGGCCGGCCGAGCTGTCGTGCTCGTGGGCGCCGGACGTGTCGCCGCGGGGAAGTTGCGGCAACTGCTCGCGGCAGGTGCTCGCGTCCGCGTCGTTGCGCCGGACGTATGCGACGAGATTGCCGCGGTGGCTCGCGGCCCTGACAGGGCCGCGAGCCAAGTCCCTGAAGGGGCCGCGCGACGGATCCCCGAAGGTGCCGTGCAGCCAGTCGAGGTGATACCCCGCGCGTTCGTGCCGGAAGACCTGGACCGCGCCTGGCTCGTCGTCGCGGCGGCGACGCCAGAGGTGAACCAACAGGTGGCCGAGGCGGCCGAGGCGCGGCGCCTGTTCGTCAACGCCGTGGACGATCCGGCGAATGCCAGCGCGTTCCTGAGTGGAGTGGTCCGGCGCGACGGCGTGACGCTGGCCATTTCGACGAGCGGTGACGCACCGGCGCTGACCGCGCTGCTGCGCGAAGGGTTGGACGCGGTGCTGCCGCGCGATCTCGCGGCGTGGATGGACCGCGCGCGTGCCGAGCGCGGTGTCTGGCGGCGCGAACACGTGCCGATGGACGACCGCAAGCCGCGGCTACTGCGCGCGCTGAACGAAATGTACGACGCCAGGGTGCCTTGGCTGAGTGGACCGGAGGATTCGTGGCTGTGATTGGACATGTCTCCCTTGTCGGCGCGGGACCCGGCGATCCGGGCCTGCTGACGCGCACGGCGATCGCGCGCCTGCGCGCGGCGGATCTCGTGCTGTACGACGCGCTCATCGACGAGCGCGTCCTGAAATACGCGCGACGCGCGCAGCGGTTTTTCGTCGGCAAGCGCGCCGGCCGGCATGCCGTGACGCAGACGGCCATTCACGCGCTGATGATTCGCGCCGCACGGCGTGGCCGGTGCGTCGTCCGGTTGAAGGGCGGAGACCCGTTCGTGTTTGGCCGCGGTGGAGAAGAAGCGCTCGCGCTCCAGCACGCGGGCATTCCCTACGACGTGGTGCCCGGCGTGACGAGCGCCGTCGCGGCGCCCGAGCTGGCCGGCATCCCCGTGACGCACCGCGGCGTCGCGTCGGCGTTTTTCGTCGTATCGGGACACGACGACGCGGCGTTCGCGTCGGCGATCGCGGGCCTCGAGCCAAACGGGGTCACGGTCGTCGTGCTGATGGGCCTGGGACGATCCGCGGCGATTGCGTCCCACCTCATCGATCGAGGCTGGTCGCGGGGTACGCCGGCAGCCGTCGTCGTGGACGCGTCGCGATCACGGCAGCAGGCGTGGCGCGGCACATTGAATCAGCTCGCGTCGGACGGCGTCGAGGTCGACGCGCGGGGCGCGGGGACCATCGTGGTCGGTCAAGTGGCGGCGATGGGTCTCTCGACGGCTTCGGCGCGAGAGGTCCGTCGCGTGGCGGGAGGACAGTATGTCCGTGGTTGATGATCCGAAAACGTTCGGGCGCGCGCGTCTGCCGTTTGCCAGCGTCGCCGACATCGACGAGTTCGTCGCGACGCTCGAGCGCTTCGAGCGGGGCGAGCTGACGCCGGACCAGTGGCGCGCGTTCCGTCTCGTCCGCGGCACCTACGGCCAGCGGCAGACGGAGGACGCGCAGATGCTGCGCGTGAAGATCCCGCAGGGCGTGCTCACGAGCGATCAGCTCGACGCGCTGGCCGACGTGGGCCAGCGCTACTCGCGCGGCTTTGGCCACATCACGACGCGTCAGAACGTTCAGTTCCATTTCGTGAAGCTCCACGACGTGGAACCCGCGATGCGCCGCCTGGCCGACGCCGGTCTGACCACGCGAGAAGCGTGCGGCAACTCGGTCCGCAACATCACGACCTGCGCCTACGCGGGCGTGGCGGCAGACGAGCGGTTCGACGTCACGCCGTACGCCGAGGCGCTCACGCGCTACCTGCTCCGCCATCCGCTCAGCTCCACGCTGCCGCGCAAGTTCAAGATCGCCTTCGAGGGGTGCGCCGTCGATCACATCGCGACCGGCATCAACGACCTGGGCTTCCGCGCCCTGGTCGGCCCTGATGGCGGCCGCGGGTTCCGCGTGACCGCCGGCGGCGGCACGGCGATTCTCGTCACCTCCGCGGGCGTGCTCCATGAGTTCCTGCCGGCCTCGGAGATCTTCCGCGTGGCGGAAGCGGTGCTGCGCGTATTCCACCGGCTCGGCGACTACCAGCACAAGCAGCGCAACCGCATGAAATTCATGATCCGCGCCCTCGGCTGGACGCGCTGGCGCGAAGAGTACGACCGCGAGCTCACGGCGTGCCGCCTGCGCGGCCAGGTGCCGACGCTCGAAATCGATCCGCCCGCGGCGGAATTGACGCCGGACTGGGTGAAAGATCCGTCTCCCTCGGTCGGCGAGGTGGCGGCGCGCGTGACCGCGGGCCGGATCTCCGGCCCCGGGCTGACGCCGACCATCGCGCCGCTGTTGAACAGCGGCGATACCGCCTACGCGCGGTGGCGCGTGACGAACGCGCACGCCCAGAAACAATTCGGCTATGTCCTGGCGATGGCGACCGTGCCCCTCGGCGATCTGACGAGCGAGCAGATGCGCGTGCTCGGAGAGTTGGCGCGCGCGTACGGCGACGGCACGGTGCGCGTGACCCCGGATCAGGATCTCCTGTTTCGCTGGGTGAACACGTGCGACCTGCGCCAGCTCTATCGCCGGCTGGCGGCGGCGGGACTCGGACTCGCGGAGGCCGGCACCGCGGCCGACGTGACAAGTTGCCCGGGCGCGGAAAGCTGCCGTCTCGCCGTCACGCAGTCGCGCGGCCTCGGCCGGCTGCTCGAGGATCATCTGCGCGAGCGCCCGGACCTGATTGCGGCCGCCGATGGCGCGCGAATCAAGATCAGCGGCTGCCCGAACGGGTGCGGGCAGCATCACATCGCGACGATTGGATTCCAAGGCAGCGTGCGGCGTCTCGGATCGCGGGCCGTGCCGCAGTACTTCGTGATGGTCGGCGGCGGCGCGCACGATCGCGGCGCGTCGTTCGCGCGACTGGCCGCGAAAATCCCGGTTCGACGCATTCCGGAGACGGTGGATCGGCTGATCGCCTTGTACGCGCGCGAGCGTCGGCCGGGCGAATCGGCGACGGCGTTCTTTGGCCGCGTCGATCTCGATGTCGTGCGGACGACCCTGGCGGATCTCGAACGGCTGCAGCCGGGCGACGCCGTGCCCGCGGACTTCATCGACCTGGGTGAAGCGAACGAGTTCAACCCGGAGGTGATGGACGGGGAGTGCTCGGCGTAGAAGCTGGTGGCTGGTGGCTGGTGGCTGGTGGCTGGAAGAGCGAATCAGCTTATGTGGATGCGTAGATGTAAAGGTCTTGCGTTGCGCGAGGCGCCTTTGGTATAGTCCGTCCGACAACCGAATACGCACTTCTTTATCCAGAGTGGCTGAGGGACAGGCCCTGTGACGCCACGGCAACCACGCGACAGCCCACCGTCGCGGTTCAGGTGCCAATTCCTACCCGGCGGGATCCGCCGGGGGAGATGAGGGAGGCTCGTTGAGCCCGCCACGTTTCGAATCCGTTCACACCGTTCACGCTGTTCCATCCGCCGCCCGCTGTCGGATCGCCATTCTTGGCGTTGGGACCGTCGGTTCGTCGGTCGCTCGTCGGCTGACGCACGCCGACGCCGTCCGCGAACTTGAGCTGACGCAAGTTTTCGACCGCCGCGCGGACCAGAAGCGTCTCGCGCATCCCGACGTGGCCGGCGTGTCGTGGACCTCGCGCATCGATGACGTGCTGCGCGGCGACGCCGACGTAGTCGTCGAAACCGTTGGCGGTCTCGACCCGGCGGCGGACTGGATCCGGGACGCGCTGCTGGCCGGCAAGTCGGTGGTGACCGCGAACAAGCAGGTGATGGCCCGCGACGGCGAGCGCCTCCTGCGGCTCGCCGCGCGACAGGGGCGCCAGCTGCGCTTCGAAGCGGCGATCGGCGGCGCGATGCCGATCGTGCGCGCCGTCGCGGACGGCCTCGCTGGCGATCGCCTGACGCGCATCGTCGCCATTCTCAACGGCACGACCAACGCCGTCCTGTCGCGGATGGACGCGACCGGGTGCTCGCTCGAGGACGCGATTCGCGACGCCCAATCCCGCGGGTACGCCGAGCGGGATCCGCGCCTGGATCTTGACGGCGACGATGCGCGCGCGAAGCTGGCGATTCTGTGCGCCGTCGCGTTCGGCCTGCGCGTCACGCCGGCCGACATCGCGGTGCGGTCGTCCGCGTCGGTGAGCGTCGCGGACATGGACGCCGCGCGCCGTCGAGGCGCGACGATTCGCCAGCTGGCCTGCGCGTCCTGCGACGCGGATCGGTCCACGTTGACCGCGTGGGTCGCGCCGACCCTCGTGTCGCGCCACTCCCTCTTCGGACGCGCCGCCGGACCGCAGAACGCCGCGATCGTCACCGGCGCGCATGCCGGTCAGGTCGGCGTGTTCGGCGCGGGCGCGGGCGGCGACGCGACCGCGGTGGCCGTGATCAGCGACCTCGTCGCGATCGCGCGGGACCGCGCGGCCGTCGTGCCGCCGCCTGTTCTAACTCGGCCGCGCGCGATTCTCGGCTTCGACTCGTCTTCAGACTTCACCCTTCAGACTTCAGACTTCTTTTTGGCGGAGGCTGTGTGAGCGCTCTCATCGGACTGCAGTGTCATTTGTGCAAGACGACCTTTCCCGCGGACGCGCTGTACGTGTGCGATCGCTGTCTTGGTCCGCTCGAGCCCGTGTACGACTACGGCGCCGTGCGACTCACGCGAGAGACGATTGAGAAGCGCCCGAAGAATCTCTGGCGCTATCGCGAGCTGCTGCCGATCGCGGGCGAGCCGCGCACGGGCTTCAACTCCGGCTTCACGCCGCTCGTGCGATGCGATCGCCTGGCGTCGCGCCTCGGCGTGCGCGAACTTTACGTCAAAGACGACTCGGTGAATCATCCGACGCTGTCGTACAAGGATCGTGTCGTATCAGTGGCGGCGACACGCGCGGTGGAATTAGGATTCACGGTCCTGGCCTGCGCGTCGACCGGCAACCTCGCCAACAGCCTGGCGGCGCACGCGGCGCGGCTGGGCATCGAGTGCTGCGTGTTCATCCCGGACAACCTCGAGGCGGGGAAGCTGCTCGGGTCGGCCATTTTCCATCCGACGATTCTGGCGATCGCCGGCAACTACGACGATGTGAACCGGCTGTGCACGCAGGTGGGCGATCGCTACGGGTGGGGATTCGTCAACATCAATCTGCGCTCGTACTACGCGGAGGGCGCCAAGACGTACGGGTTTGAGATCGTCGAGCAGCTCGGGTGGAAGTACCCGCGGCATCTGATCGCGCCGGTCGCCGGCGGCACGCTGCTGCCGAGGATCGTGCGCGGCATGCGCGAGCTGCGCGACGTCGGTCTGGTCGACGGCGATCTGCCGCGCGTGTACGCCGCGCAAGCCGCGGGCTGCGCGCCCGTCGTGCGCGCGCTCGAGGCGGGACTCGACCATCCGGAACCGGTGCGTCCGGACACGATCGCGAAATCGATCGCGATCGGGAATCCCGCGGATGGCTATCAGGTGATTCAGTGCGTTCGCGCGACGGGCGGGTCAGGCGCGGCCGTCGCCGACGCGCAAATCGTCGACGCGATTCAACTGCTGGCGGAGACCGAGGGCATCTTCACGGAGCCCGCCGGCGGCACGACGCTCGCGGCGGCGATCGAGTTGATCGGGCGCGGCGTCATCCCGCGCGATGAATCGATTGTCGTCTGTGTGACCGGGAACGGGTACAAGACGGCGGAAGTCGTCGCCGATCGCGTGACGACGCCCGTTCGCTTGAGCCGATCGTTCAGGGAATTCGAGGCGTGGTGGGCGGCGCAAGGCCGCGGCTCCACAGCCGCCGCGCTGAAGGTCTAGGACGGGCCTGTGTGGCGGGCCGGGCGGACACGCAGGGCCGCCCCTACCGCCGCGCGCGGGACGCGGAGGAACTCGAGACGACGGGCAGTTTGAATTCCATCGTGCGACCCGTGCGCAGGGCTTTGACCGTCGCGGTCGATCCGATCCGGGCGTCCGCGACCATCCGGGAGAACTGCGAGGGGTCGGCGACCGCCTGTCCGTTGAATCCGACGATGATGTCGCCGGGCCGGATGCCGGCGGTGTAGGCCTCGGACCCGCGTCCCATCTGCGACACGAGCGCGCCGTTGGTGTTGGGCGCGCCGAATTCTTCGGCGTACTGCGGCGTCAGCTTCTCGAGGCCGATGTAGCCGATCGATCCGCGCCGCACCTCGCCGTACTTCATCAGGTCGTCGACGACCTTCTTCGCGAGATTGCTCGGCACGGCGAACCCGATGCCCTGATAGCCGCCGCTCTCGCTATAGATGCCGGTGTTGATGCCGACCAGTTCGCCGCGCGTGTTAATCAGCGCGCCGCCGGAGTTGCCGGGGTTGATCGCGGCGTCCGTCTGGATGAAGTCTTCGTAGTCGGCGAAGCCGAGCTGTGCGCGTCCGGTCGCGCTGACGATGCCCGCCGTCACGGTCTGACTGAGCTGAAACGGGCTGCCGATCGCCAGCACCCACTCGCCGACTTTCAGCTGACTCGAATCGCCCCACGGCACGACGGGCAGGCCGGCGAGGTTGACCTTCACGAGCGCGATGTCCGTCGCGGGATCGGTGCCGATGATTCGGCCGCGCACTTCACGTTTGTCCGGCAGCGACGCCGTGATGTCGGTCGTCGTGGCGCGGATGTTTTCACCGATCACGTGATTGTTCGTGACGATGTAACCGTCCGATGAAATGATCACGCCCGAGCCGAGACTGAGCGATCGGCGATCGCGCGGCGCGCCGAAGACGTCGTCGTCGCCGAAGAAGTAGCGGAAGAACGGAT
>JACPZV010000517.1 GCA_016195295.1 Acidobacteriota bacterium | reverse complement strand
TGCTACTTCGACGCGGCGTCGCCGGCTACAGTCACCTTCACCATCCGCATCGAAAACAGGCTGATGTCTTCAGCGTAGAGCACGAGCGCATAGGTCCCCGGTTTGTCGAATGTGGCTTTCGTGGTCGCCGTGCCGGCCACACGGCTGTACTTGCCATCGGCGTCGGTGATGGGCACGACCTCCGGATCGAACTTCACGTGGCCGGGTCCGCGCCATTGCAACCATGAAACTCGCAGCAGCTGTTTCACGTCCCTCGTGCCCGACTCGCCCCGGCGTTCGCGCAACGGCTTGGGATTCCCGTCGTCGGTCACCGCCACTTTCAGCGTCAGCGGCGTCTCTGCAGCAACCGTCTGATCCCCGGGTGCCTCGATGATGACTGGCGGGGTGTTCTTGTTGACTGGATCCGTGTCCCGTTGAGCGCCACGATTTGCGGAGATGACATTGACATCGATCATGTAGTCGGGACGGAGTGAGGCGTACGCTTTCAGCGTCTTGCCAGCACTTGTCACCGACCAGACCAGGTCGCGGTCTTTGGGCCACTCAGCCGGTACGACGACCCTGAATGCAAACATCTGCCGGCGCTTCTGCTCACCGGTCTGGAAGATCTCCGGCTGGCCGCGATCGGGTCCTCCCGGTTCGATGTTGTTGCTCGGCCCGACGGGAATATTCAGCTCTTCGTCCCAGTTCCGATTGAGGTAGCCGAACCAGAAGCTGTAGGTCCCGTCGGCATTCTTTTCCCACCCCTCGAAGGCCGGCTGTAAGGTATCTCCGCGCAGCGTCTTGATCGTCCCCGATTGCGCGTGCACGGCGATTGCCGCCGCGACGATCAAAGACAACGACAGCACACACGCGACCAATCGATTCCGCTTCTTCATAATGCAATACGCCTCCAACCAGCTCGTGTATCCGGCGCGCGCAGGACGGTCACGAAGGCACGCTGCCATCAGTTCGTGTGCTTCGCCTTGCGTTCTGCGACCATTCGATCGAAGTCCGCCTGGTCCAGAGACACCATTGCGACCCAGGCGAAGCTCATGTCATCGACGGTTCGGGCGCCCCAACCCACCCAATTGCGCGGATCCCGATTCAGCCTGTTGCCTGCAGAATTGTCGTGCCACCCGATGATGTGCAGCAGCGTTCCCGCGGGAAGCAGGGGCGCCACGTCATCCGCGTACGTGTAGGTCAAGTTCCAGTTGAAGTCATACTTGGTACAGCTCAACGTCTCAACGTCCATGTTGGGCAGGATGGCTTCCATGCACATGCGCTTGCCACGGGCGTGCATGTGCGCCTGGAACGCTACGACCCGCGTCGGCTTGTCCAGCCGCGTGTACCCGTCGATCCGCACGTTCGCATCGTTGGCGGGCACGTCGATGCCGTTGATGTTTCCGTGAACCGGGTTACCCACACTCCGTCTCACTTCCACGTACTTCGGCACCACCCCTTTTGGATAGAACACAAATCCGAGTCCAGCGCGAGTGTCCACCACCTCTTCGCCATACGAATGGTAGTGCACCTGGAACTTGATCATCGAGCCGGCCTTCAGCAGGATGCCCGATCCCTCCGGCATGAACTCCGCATTCTTTCCTAACGAGTATTCGCTGAGAAACTGCTCTTCAGCAGCATCTCCCCCCTGCTGCCTCATCGTCGTCGTCACGTGGTGAATCACCTTCAGGGTTCCAGGCCCCGGCCGCGTCTGCATGGCCTTGACGTACCGGTCCTCGGTCAGACCCGTGGGCGCGATGGATTCGATCCAGGCATCGGGGCCCTCGGCGGGGATGGTCCAGTCTTGAGGCACGCGTACCACAAGGTCGGGTTTCCCGATCCGCCACTGCTCGAGGTCGTCGAACTTGCGCGGCGGCGGCATATCGGCGGGATTGCCCTTGAGGAGGCCGCCATCGATCCACACCGTAATCGTGGCGATGTCAGCGTCGCTGAGGGAGATATCATCCTTGAATTCCTGGATGCCGACGTTCTTCTCGATGTACCACGGCGGCATCTCGCGTGCTGCGATGCGTCGCCTGATCGACCGCGCCCACGGCCGCGCGTCCTCGTAGGTCATCAGTGACATCGGGGCGATCGAACCCGGCCGATGACAGTTCTGGCAGGAGCGCTGAAAAATGGGCGCCACATCCTTGCTGAAGGTCACCTGTCCCTCGCGTGCTGTTGGCGCCTGCGCCGAGAGGAAGCCGGCGCTCCTTGGCGATAGAAGTACACACACGCCGAAAGCCAGCCCCCCAAGGGTTTTCACGAACTTCATCGCCACACCTCCTTCATCGCCACACCTCCGCGGTTCACGAAAACGCCGACCGGTGGTCTTCGGGTCGCAGACGGCATAGATCGCGCGTCCACGCTGTACTCGATCAGAACCTGTACGTTGCGTCGAATTCGACGACCCGGGGCAGCACGATCGCGTTCGGTCGCAGGAACGCAGGCCCCGAGCGGTAGTTCACGCCGGTCGGCGTATTGACGTTCAGCGCGTTGAACAGGTTCATCTGGCCCTCTACCGTTCGCGCTCCGCCCAGCTTGAATGTCCTGCCCAGCCGCAGATCCAGGATGTTTGTATCGGGATCGTACAGAGAGCCGAGGGGCTCCACATTGAGCACGATCGACGGGACTCGCGCACCTGCTTGGGTGAACAGCACCTGGCGCGCTCGCGCGAGCCCGCCTCGATGATCGAAATTGAAGGAGGCGGTGATGCCGGCGCCAAATTGGTACGCGCCGGAGAGACGCCCCAGCGTCTCCCACGTCCTGTTGGCCACGTTGATTTCCTGATCCGGGTTCAAGTCACTGAAGGCCGGAACGGGGATGTTGAGTTTCGTCGCCGAGAACGAGGCCATCATCTGCCATCGATTCGAGAGGCGCTTGGTAGCCGCCAGCTCAATCGTTCCAAACGTTTCCGTCGCGTTCGGATCGTTCACCAGCTCGTTGCTCTGGAACTGCCTTCCGGCGAGGGCCGCAGGAAAATCGTAATAGGTGATGTACTGCGGATTCGGGCCAATCACCCCATCGGGTCCGGGAACCGGCTTCGTGATCGGGATGCTGTAGGCGTCGTACGGTCGATCGGGGAAGAGACGACGCAGGCTGTTGAATCGCCGCGAATAGCGGCCGCTGACGCTAACGGCAAAATTCGCCATCAGCTCCCGTTCGAGCGTGCCTGTGAACTCGTCTTCGATCGGCTGCTGTTCGTTCGGGTTGACGAGACCATTGGTCGGCGCGCTGGTGTCGGTCACGGTGCTGCTGATGAAGTCCGGTCCGTTCACGTCGAGGTTCACTTCTCCCGGATCATAGAGGCCATCGCCGTTGACGTCGTGCCACCTATACGTCGACCGAGTGCCGACGAACGGATTGAGCGCGAGCACCTCGTCGGTCGTACGGAAGTGCGCAAACCGCCCCCAGCCCCCTTTGATGACGGTCTTGGCATCACCGGTGACGTCATAGGCGGCATACAGGCGCGGAGACCATGAGTTCCAAATGGTGTCCTGGACGCGATCGGTGCACGCCGCTGCGGCGAACTGCCCCGCGGCACGGCACTGCGCCGGCACGAAACCATTGTCATTGGCATACCGGATTCCCAGATTGAGCGTGAGTCGACGCCGGGTCCAGTTGTCCTTCACGTACATGCCGGTGTGAATCGCGGTCGTGACCGGATACGCTGGAGCGTTCAGCGTGACGATCTGAAACGGTGCATTGTTGTTGTAGACCAACTGGTAGTCCCCCACCGCTCGCGACCTCCACGGCCGGCTCGTGGAATTCGAGATGTAGTCAAACCCGGCGCTCAATTCATGGTTGCCGAGAAGCGAGTTCGGCCGGTACCAGCTCAGCGATCCTTTCAGCATTGGATGGCACCCGTCGTTGATTTCGCTGAACGAAGTACACATACGCCAGGCACCCGAGTCGTTGCCGGCGGTACTGTTCAGCCCCCAGACCTTCTGGGTTGCGAGGTCACTCGACGAAGGACCGACGCCACCGAAGATGGGCCGGAGGGCCGTCCACCGCCAAAACGAATACTGCAACGAGGTCACCAGCGAGTTCCTATGCACGCCCTGCCACTCCACCTTGCCCATGGGCGTATTCACAATTGACTCCGACCTCGATTCCCAGGCGAAAAACGGATTCAGGTTATTGCCGCCAATCTCGAGCTTCTGGTGCCAAAAATAGAAGCCGGTGAGTCGATTGGAGGAGGTCATCTGGTACGAGAGCTTCCAGGTGCCGTACGCCTGAGACTGGTAGATCGTGAACGGCGAGCCATCCGGCTTGGTCCCAAGTGTCTCTCGATCCTGGACCCGATAACGGCCGGCCCCGTAGAACCACAACCGGTGCGAGGCGATGGGACCGCCAATATCCTGGCTGACATCCCAACGCTTTCTAAGCTGAGCGCTCTGAATGAAGCCTTGCGCCCTCAGCCTGTCGTCGATGTTGTTGCTCTGAAGGCCGCTGGCGGTCGAGGCGCCAAACGAATCGCCGTGAAATGAATCGCCCCCAGACTTGATGATCATGTTGACATAGACGCCACGGGCCGGGACGTTCGCCTCGTTCGAGAGCGTCTGAGCGCGTGCCTCTTCGAACGTGTTGTAGTCGAAGTAATTCCCTCCCTGCGTGTCTCGCGACTCGGTCGTGACGATGCCCTCCAGTGTCTGCCACGATTCCGAATTGACGCCGTACACCCGCAGGGAGACCGTGTCGCTCGATGCCGATCCACCAACGTCGAAATTGGCGCGCACGCTGGGCGTTTGCACGAACAACGAGATGAGCCCGTTGCGGCCCGTGGGGATGAGTTGCAGCGTCTCCTGTGTAAATGCTGACTGAGTACCGGTCGAGGTCACGTCCACCACCGGGGACGCGGCAGACACGGTCACAGACTCTTCCACTGATCCGACCTTGAGGACGACGTCGACCGTGCCGATGAATCCGGCGGTCAGGCGCACGTTCTCACGTCGAACCGTCTGGAACCCTGCCAGCGCATACTCCACTGAGTAGGTTCCAATCGGCAGGGGCGCCAGGCGGTATTCACCTCGCTCATTGGTGATACCCACGACTTGTGGCACTTGCAGAGCCGGACTCGTCGACGTCACCGTCACGCCCGGCAGCACCGCGCCGCTTTCGTCCTTGACCTGGCCGATGATGCTCGCGACCGCCCCTCCGCCAACCTGGGCCATCACGGCGGTGGCCGACCCACACTCGAGCGTCGCAGTGACAAGCATTACCCAAACAACGACACGGAGTCTCGCAGCCATACTTCCCCCCCGAATGGTGTCACTTGGTCGAATCTCGCACCACATCTCGTGAAAATTTCTTGAGCGCACGCTTGAACACTTCCGATGCGTACATGTTTCCGTGGCCATCGACGGTGATGCCCTCCGCCTGGACGTCGTCGATGTAGCCGGTCACGGACCCGTCTCTGGCATTCCCAACGACGATTCGCCGGGCGTTGGTCACGAACATGGTGTCGTCGGGCATGATGGCGATGCCGCTCGGCGCGCCGAACTGCTTCCACTCCTCGAGGAATTGCCCGTCTTGATTGAAGAGCTGAATTCGATTGTTCGAGCGATCGCCGACTAACACGCGTCCCCGCGAATCGATGGCGATCGCGTGGGGCGCGTTGAACTCGCCTGGACCAGCGCCGGGACGTCCCCAGGCTTTGATGAATTTCCCATCCCTGGAGAATTTCACGACCCGGCCATTGGTGTCGCCGCCGTGACCATCAGCAACGAACACATCGCCGTTGGGCGCGACAACCACATCGGATGGCGCGTTGAACGTGTCGGAACCGTTTCCGGCAACGCCTTTGGTCCCGATCGTCAGCACGACACGCCCGTCCGGAGTAAATTTGATAACCTGCTGGCCTCGCTCCGCGCGCAGCGCCAGTTCCGATCGCGGGTTCAATTTCAACTGCGGCGGACTGCCGATCGTGCCGTCGGTCGCCCACACAAAGCCGTCCCGATCGACGTAAAGGCCGTGCGGCCACACGAGCATGCCTTCGCCCCACATCTTCAAGATCTTTCCGGATGCCGGATCGATCTCGAGAATTGGTGGATCGGCGCGGCGTGAGGCATAAATCCGCGCGCCCTTCAGGTTCGTCGCGATCCGATTCATCTCCCACTCGGGGGCGGCCGGCACCGGAATGGGCGCCCAAGACGCCACCTCGTGATATGGCACTTTATTGGAGGCCGACGTGGCCGTCCCCGGCATCGCGAGGGCAGCAGCGGTCACGCCTATTGCGATCAGTCTCGAAAGAGACGTGTACGACATGGCGATCCTCCTCGAAGGCTCATCTGGTCCCGTGAATGGCAGAAGCATCATGCGTCCCGAAATTCAATTCGTCCGCCGTGAGCCCGAAAGGACGTCACGAAACGGTCGAATTCGGCCCTCAATTCGCCGCCTGTCAGCCAACGAGTCTCGAACACGTGAAGCACGTCGACCAGCCGCAACTCATGATCGAGATCGTCGAACACTTGGCGGATCGAGCGCTGGTCGAAAACCGGTGCCGGTTCGCCGAACGCGGGTTCGATGGCGACTGGCTCTTCATATTGGTTGACGGGAAGCTGGGAATCCATGTACCGCATATACAGCCGCTCGCACGAGAGTTCCGCGACTCGTCGGCGCTGCTCAATCCTCAACAACAGGAAATCGCGACGGTTCATGTCAACCCAGTGCGCTCAGTGCCAGAACGGCACGTTTCACGAGCGACTTGGTCAGCGGAATTTTGTACGCGTTCTTCTCGAGCGGTCGGGCCCCTGCGAGGGCGACTTCGCCCGCCTTCGCCGCGAGCTCCGGCGTCATGCGCTGGCCGACCAGCACGCGCTCGGCGTCGTGCGCCCGCCACGGAACCGGCGCGACCCCGCCGAGCACGATCCGAGCGTCGTGGCACACGTTGTTGTCGATCGCCAGCACGACGGCGGCGCTGACCACCGCGTGCGTCCAGGCCTCGCGATCGAGGACCTTGTGATAGGTGCTGCGCATCCCCAGGCGGGGTGCCGGGACCTCAACGGAGGCCAGCACTTCGTCGTGTGCGAGGACGTTTTCTCGCGCCGCATCCTGTCGCGGCAAGATGAAGAACTCAGCGGCTGGCAAGACCCGCTCGCCCGCGGGCCCGACGATGCGAAACGTGGCGTCGAGGGCCACGAGGGCGGGCGCAACATCTGACGGATGGACGATGTAGCTTGGACCACCGCCGAAAATCGCATGAAACCGATTCTCGCCTGTGACCGAAAAACAGGTGCGGCCGCCATTCTTCAGGCAAGGAAACCCGTTGCGGAAGTACCAGCACCACGGACGCTGGCACACGTTGCCGGCGAGCGTGGCCACATTCCGGATCTGGGGCGTGGCGACGCTCTCCGCCGCCTGAGCCAAGAGCGGCCATTGACGCCGAACCAGCGCATGCCGGCCGAGCGCGTCGAGGGTGATCAGGCCGCCGATCGTCGCACCGCCTTTCCCCGACGTGACCTGATTGAGGCCCTTGATTGTCTTCAGGTTGACGAGGACGTCCGGCGTGACCATGCGCTCTTTGACGAGCGCCAACAGATCGCTGCCGCCACCCGCAAAGGATGCGGTCCGGCCGTCCTGATGCGCCTGCTGCGCGAGCGTCACCGCGTGGCGGAGATCGAGCGCGTTGGCGTTGGCAAAGGTTTTCATGCGAGCGCTCCGAGGATCTTGTCGCGCGTGATCGGGAGATCTGTCATTCGCCGGCCGATGGCGTTGAAGATCGCGTTCGAAATGGCCGCCGGCGTCTGAATCATGCCGGACTCGCCGATGCTCTTTGCCCCGTACGGGCCATACCCATCGTCGGTTTCAATGAACGTGACCTCGATGTCCGGTACGTCGCGATGGGTCGGCACGCGGTCGAAGTAGTAGCCGGTCACGAGCGGGCGCCCAGTGCGGCGGTCGTACAGCATGTCCTCGTGCAGCGCCATGCCGAGTCCCATGCCCACGCCACCTTTGATCTGACTGGTGGCGGTCAACGGGTTGATAATGCGACCCGATTCGTGAACCGTCAGATATTTGAGAACCCGTACGTCGCCAAGTTCGACGTCCACTTCAACTTCCACGAAATTCGCGCCGAAACAGTTGCGCACCTGGCCCGGCGTCTTCGGATTCGGCGAGGCGCTGGCGGTCAGCACCGCGTCCCCGGTGGGCCATCCCTCCGCGGCGATTTGTCGCTTCAGATCGCGCGCCGCCTCAATCACCGCACGGCCCGTCATGATGGTCGTGCGGCTCCCCGATTCGCCGACTGAGTACGGGCAGCGATCCGTATCGCCCCACACCACCTTCACGTCCGACACCGCCACGCCCAGTTCGTCAGCGGCAATGATGTCCATGGTGGTCTTGGCGCCGGCTCCGACATCTGTTACGCCGACGAACAACGTATATCGGCGTGTCGCGTCGACTTGGATCACGGCACTGCTCATGCCGACCCCGGATCGGAATGCCATGAACGCCACGCCGGCGCCGCGTTTGATCGGCCCGGGGTCGGATCCGGGACGCGGCTTCCACCGTTTTTTCCAGTCGAACAGCTCGGCGCCGCGGCGGATACACTCGTCGAGCGTGTAGTTCGTGAACGTCGCGTTCGGCGGCTGTCGCACCATGTTCTTCAGGATGAATTCGATCGGGTCCATCCCGAGCTTGTACGCGATGTCGTCCATCATCGACTGGATCGGGTAGTAGCCTTGCGGATCCGCGGGGCCGCGGTAGTTGCCGGACACGGTTTTGTTCGTGTACACGGGATAAATGCGGCTCTCGATGTTCGGGCACTGGTACAGCTCGATCCCGGCGATGCCGCCGCTGTTCTTGCGATATGGGCCCATCCCGCTGTAGGCGCGCATCTGGATCGCCGTCACGGTGCCATCTCGAGTGACGCCGACCTTGTAGTACTGGACGGTCGGCCACCGGCCGTGCATGCCGATAAAATCTTCCTTGCGCGACAGCTCCAACTTCACCGGCGCGCCGGCTTCCTTCGCCAGCATGGCCGTGATGAGATCCGCATCCTGGTTCTGGTTCTTGTTCCCGAAGTTCCCGCCCATGTACTGGCAAATCACGCGCACCTTCTCGTCGGGCATCCCGAGATCCCGGGCGATGTCGTGATGGCAGTTCGAGATCCCCCCGGTCGGCGTGTACACCGTCAGCGTGTCGCCCTCCCACCTTGCGACGCACGCACGAGGCTCCATTTGGGCGTTGTGGCAGAACGCCGTCGTGTAGCGTCCCTCGAACACCTGAGCGGCCTGGTGAAATCCCTCGTCGATATTCCCTCGCCGCTGCGTCATCGGCTCGATTTCATTCTTGTTGTTGGGCGACACATTGCCCTCGGACCAGATTTGGGGCGCACCAGGCTTGAGCGCATCCTCTGGCTCCAACACGAACGGCAACACCTCGTAATCGACCGTGATCACCTGGATGGCGTCCTCGGCGATATGTCGATTGACGGCGGCCACCGCGGCCACGGGATCGCCGACAAAGCGCACCGGGTTGTTGAACGCATACCGCCGGTGCTTCGTGATCTTCTTCATCTGGTCGTTGTACTGACTACCGCCAGAAATTGATCCCGCACCCCAGACCACCTGACAATTTTCATGCGTGAGGATCGCTTTGACGCCCGGCAGCGCGCGCGCCTTTGACAGGTCAATCGTCCGAATCCGCGCATGCGGGTGAGGACTCCGTAACACCTGGGCGTACAGCATCCCGGGCAGCTGCACATCGCGCGTGTAGATCGCTTGTCCGGTGACCCGCTCGACCGCATCGATGCGCGGGGTTGCGTGTCCGATGGCCTTCATCGGCGCGATCGGGGCCGATGACGAACCGCCGCGCTGTTGACTCATTGCGCACCTCCCGCCTGAGTGGCGCGTCCTGTCGTGCTTCCGGCCGCGACGACGGCCTCGACGATGCGGTTGTAGTTCGCGCACCGGCACAGGTTTCCGGCCAGCGCGGCGCGAACCTGTGCGGGGGTCGGGTGCGGAGTCCCGGCCAGGAGCGCCGTGGCGGTCATGAGCTGCCCGGACGTGCAAAAGCCGCACTGCGGCGCGTCATGCTCCACGAACGCTTGCTGCAGCGGGCTGAGTTGCCCGCCCCGCGCAAGCCCTTCGACCGTGTCGATCGTTCGTCCGTCAGCCCACGCCGCGAGATTGCTGCAGGCGTAGGCCGGCTTGCCGTCCAGAAGGACCGTGCACGCGCCGCATTCGCCGCGGTCGCACCCGATCTTCGTTCCCGTCAGACCCAGGTGATCGCGTAACAGCTCCGCCACCGTCCACCGATCTTCGATCTCGATTTGCCGAGGCGTGCCATTGACGATCACGCGAACCGTCGTCCGAGGAACCGTCGACGACTCGGAAGCTGCAGCGCTGGCAGCCGGCACCTGCGCCGCGAGCGCGGGCGCTGCAGACGCAACGATGACGGCAGCGCCGGTGCCCTCCAGGAACTCGCGACGGGAAATTTCTTGTTTCCGCTTCTTGCTCATCGCCTCCCCCCAGTCCCTACTACTGCCCCGCCGTCGTCGTTCTGCGCGGTCCGTTTTCAGGCAAGCTGAACGCCACGTACTCGCCGACGATGTTTCCCCCGCCGATTGCGACCACGATGTACTGCTTGCCCTTCCACATGTACGTCATGGGCGACCCGGTTTGTGGCGCCTCCATGTAGACCGCACCCGCGTCTTTCCCCGTCGCTTTGTCGTACGCTCGAAGCAAGGCACCGCGCGGATGCTGAGGTGTTGTTGTCATCGCCGGCTCGCCGGCAATGAGCAGCGTCTTCGTCACGACCGTCCCGACGCTCGTCGACTGCCCCGTGCGGGGAATCTTCAGGCCTTTCAGCAGCGGGTGGTTCCGAATCCCATCAGGTGTCTCGCCGTGCGGAACCTGCCACACGATCTCGCCACGATCGAGGTTGATGGCGGCAATCGTCCCATAGGGCGGCTTATTGATCGGTAATCCCTGCACCGTGGGGGCGCCCAGAAAGCCGGCGCCCATCGCGGGCGGCGGTGACGGATTTCCCGGCGCGACGGGTTTGTCGGGCAGGCGACCGCCATGCAGACGTGGACCATCGGCCGACGCACCTGCCACATCCCGCAGGCCGGCGAGCACATCTGCTCCCACATACGCCGAATCTGAAAATCGCTTGTCGGTCACCGGCAGGACGCTGAGCCCCACGACCTGCTGATTCGCCGACACGTAGACCGTGTGCGTCTCCGGATCGTACGAACCGCCGGGCCAGTTTGTCCCACCGAGCGCGGTCGCGAGCGTCAGCAGTTTGATCGGACCCTCGGCCTTGCTGAGGACCGGCGGGTCAAAGAGCTTTCCGAGTTTGAACTTCGAGGCAATCTTGATGGCCTGGGCGCGCAGCTCCGGCGTGAAATCGATCAATTCATCTTCGGTGAGGTTCTGCCGCGAGTAGGCCGGCGGCTTTGTGGGGACAAGCTGGGTTGGCGAATACCATTCACCGGGGACGTCGCCCTTCGCGACTGGCCGCTCCTCGATTGGCCAGACCGGCTGACCGGTGACGCGATCGAAGACATAGAGGAACGCCTGCTTGCTCGGCATCGCCACCGCTTTGATCGCCCGCCCATTGACGTTGATGTCCGCCAGGATCGGCGCGGACGAAAGGTCGAAGTCCCAGAGTGGATGATGCACCACCTGGAAATGCCACTTGGGTTGTCCCGTCTTCAGATCGACGCAGACGAGGCTCTCGGC
>JACPZV010000516.1 GCA_016195295.1 Acidobacteriota bacterium | reverse complement strand
GTTCGCGGTGAACGGCAGCTTCACGCCGTTCTGCCGCGCGTGCACGGTCAGTTCGCGGAGCAGGCGAGCGACCTTTGCCGGCCCGCCGCTCTGCAGGACATAATCGAGCGAATCCAGCCACTCGCGGGTTTCGGTGGCGTCGAGGTCGGCGGCGTCCTTCGGAGCCATGTATCTCACTGGCGCGAAATCCTTTCGCTGCTCGTCGACACCGAGGTCACTCGAAGTGTCGGCTGACTGATACTCCGGCTATAGGGCAACTATTTATTGTAACGTGACTCGCGGAAGAAGGGGAACCATGCGCCGCCAGATCTTCGCCCTCGCGTTCGTCTCGCTGCCCTTGGCCGCCGCCATCGCCGCCGCGCAAGGCGGCAAGCCCGCGCCGCCGCCGGCCAGCATCGAGATCGACGCGCTCGATCGCGCCGTCGATCCGTGCGTCGACTTTTATCAGTTCGCGTGCGGCGGGTGGATCAAGAAGAACCCGTTGCCCGCCGACCGCCGGTCGTGGGGCCGCTTCCAGGAAGTTCAAGATCGGAACTTCACGATCTTGCGACGCATTCTCGAAACGCCCGGTACTGAAAGCTCCGAAGGCGATCGCGGGAAAGCCGCGGACTACTATGCCGCGTGCATGGACGAGTCCGGCATCGAAGCCACCGGCCTGGCGCCGCTCGGTCCGGATCTGGCGACGATTGCCGCGCTCACCAACCCCGACGATTTACCCGTGCTCGTCGCGCATCTCCACAGCTTCGGCGTGCAGGCGCTCTTTCGCTTCGGGGCGCAGACGGATCTGCGCGACGCGACGCAGCAAATCGCGGACGTCGATCAGAGCGGCCTCGGGTTGCCGGATCGCGAGACGTACTTGAAGACCGACGCGCGGTCGGCGGACCAGCGCGACAAGTACGTCGCGCACATGGAAAAGATGTTCGCGATGGCGAATGTGGAGGCGGACCGCGCGACCGCGGAGGCCAAGGCCGTGCTCGCGTTCGAGACGGCCCTGGCGAACGCGATGCTCGATCGCGTGACGCGACGCGATCCGGCGGCGACGCATCACCCGATGACGCCGGCCGATCTCCAGGCGTTCACGCCGAACTTCGACTGGAAGAAGTATGCCGCCGCGGCCGGCGCGCCGGCGTTTCATGCGATCAATGTGTCGGTGCCGGAGTACATGAAGGCACTCGACGGGCTGATCACGTCAACACCCGTGGGCGACCTCAAGGCGTACCTCCGCTGGCACCTGCTGCACGCGTCGGCGGACCTGTTGCCGAAGCGATTCGCGGACGCCGAGTTCGATTTCTTCAGCCGCACGCTCGCCGGCCAACAGGCGGAGCTGCCGCGGTGGCGGCGCTGCGTCGCGGAAAGCGACGCCCGGCTCGGCGAGGCCCTAGGCAAAGCGTTCGTCGAGGAAGCGTTCAGCCCGCAGGCCAAGGCCGACATGTTGAAAATGGTACGGGGGATCAAGGACGCCATGCGCCAGGACATCGACGCCGCGACATGGATGAGCGGCGAGACGAAGAAGGCCGCGACGGCGAAGCTGGACGCCGTGGTCGATCGCATCGGCTACCCGGACACGTGGCGTGACTACTCCGCGCTTCGCGTGACGCGCGACGATGCGCTCGGGAACCGGCAGCGGGCGCTGGCTTTCAACCGCGAGCGGACGCTGAAGAAAATCGGCCGGCCCGTCGATCGCGGCGAATGGAGCATGACGCCGCCGACCGCCGACGCGTACTACAGTCCGGATCGCAACAACATCAACTTCCCCGCCGGCATACTTCAGCCGCCGTTCTACCGCGCGGGCCGCGATGCCGCCGTGAACTACGGGGGCGTGGGTGCCGTCATCGGCCACGAACTGACGCACTGTTTCGACGATCAAGGCCGCCACTTCGACGGCCAAGGCAACCTGCGCGACTGGTGGACGGCGGCGGACGGCAAGGCCTTCGAGGAACGCGCGAGGTGCGTCGCCGATCAGTACTCGAGCTACACGGTCGCCGGCGACACGCGCATCAACGGCCGCCTCACGCTCGGCGAGAACATCGCGGACAACGGCGGTCTGCGGCTCGCGCTGATGGCGTATCTGGCCGGGCCCGGAGCCAGAGCCTCGTCGAAAGTGGATGGGTTCACCGGCGACCAGCGCGTGTTCCTGGGATGGGCGCACGTGTGGTGCGAGAACACGCGGCCCGAGGCCGAGCGGCTGAACGCGTTCAGGACCTCGAACAAGTACCGGGTCAACGGTCCGCTGTCGAACATGCCCGAATTCCGAAAAGCGTTCTCGTGTAAACCGAATGCGCCGATGGTGCGGCAGAACGCCTGTCGCGTGTGGTGAAGCCCCGTAGGCCGGGTCCTTCCGGACCCGGCACGCCGGCGGAGTTTTGTAGGCCGGGTCCTTCCGGACCCGGCACGCAGGCGGGTCCAAAAGGACCCGCCCTACAAATCGTTCACGAACAAATCATCTCCTGCGAGCGGTGCCCGCGGCTGCGGAAGTACTGCCAGACGATCGCGCGCGAGAAGCGACGCGCGTTTCGCGACGAGATTTACTGGGGCAAGCCGGTGCCCGGCTTCGGCGATCCGCGCGCGCGGCTGCTGTTCATCGGTCTCGCGCCGGCCGCGCACGGCGCCAACCGCACGGGCCGCGTGTTCACGGGCGACGGCGTCGGCGGCTCGGGCGATTTTCTGATATCCGCGCTCCATCGCGCCGGCCTCGCGAACATCCCGACCTCGCATCATCCCAATGACGGCTTGCAATTGAAGGACGCCTTCATCGCGGCGGCGGTGCGGTGCGCGCCGCCCGGCAACAAACCCACGCCGCAAGAGATCGCGCGATGCCTGCCGCATCTCGACGCCGAGATCGCCGCGCTGCCGCGCGTGCGCATCGTCATCGCGCTGGGACGGATCGCGTTCGACGCGTACTTGCGGCTGCTGAAACAACGCGGCGTCGGCGTGAAACCGAAGCCGGCGTTTGGACACGCGCTCGCGCACGATCTGCCCAACGGCCAGACGCTCATTGGCTGCTACCACCCGAGTCGGCAGAACACGAATACGGGCAAGCTCACACCGCGAATGATGGATGCTGTGTTGAGAGTCGCGCGCAGTTTACTGCCAACTCCTGTCGTTCGTGCGTAGCCGATCACCCCGCGAGAACGCGCGTCAGCGTGGCACGATCGATGTTGCCGCCGCTCATCACGCACGCGACTTTCTTGCCGGCAAGTTGATCGCGCAGCTTCATGGCGGCCATGAGCGGCGCGGCCCCGGCGCCTTCGGCGAGATTGTGCGTCGCGCGTAACGCGAGGCGGACCCCTTCGGCCAGCTCGTCTTCGGTCAGCGAGACGATGTCGTCGAGCTCGCGCTGCAGGATCCCGAACGGCAGATCGAACGTCACGCGCGTCGCCATGCCTTCCGCGAACGTGTCGGCCCGCTCGCCCACGACGCGCGTGCCGCCCCGCCAGGATCGCGTGAAGGCATCCGCCCGCTCGGCCTGGACACCGATCACTTTCGCGCGGCTGCCGAGCCCGGTCCGGACAATCGCGCAGCCGCACGCGCCGCTGCCGCCGCCGATGGGCACGAGGATCACGTCGACGTCGGGCAGCTCCTCGAAGATCTCGAGCGCGTACGTCGCGACGCCGGCGATCAAGAGCGGCTCGTTCGCCGAGTGCACGTAGCGCAATTTCCGATCGTGCTGCAGCTGCTCGACGCGCTCGCGCGCCTCGTCGAAGTCGCGGCCGAACTCGATCAGCTCGGCGCCGAGCGCGCGCATCGCCGCGTTCTTCTCCGGATTGTTCCCGACGGGGGTGATGATCGTGCACGGCACGCCCTCGCGCTGGCACGCGCAGGCGATCGACTGACCGTGATTCCCGGTGGAGGCCGTGATCACGCCACG
>JACPZV010000018.1 GCA_016195295.1 Acidobacteriota bacterium | reverse complement strand
TCCGGCCGCCTGCGCGGACCCCGCTCTTGGACGGGGGGTCTGCTCGGCGGCCTCGGTGGAGGTGCGCTCAATGAAAGAGAAAAAGACGGTGACTCGACGCACACCGACGGGGTTGACACTGACACCTCTCATAGAAGTACGTTTCGCGCGCCGGCGCGCAGCGGAATCATCGACATGTCACAGACGATTACTCGGACACGCTCCTAGGGCCGCTGCGGCAACGCGAACGCCGTCAGCGCACTCCCGGACGGGACCAGCAGATACTGCCGGCCGTCGAGCATGTAGGTCGTCCCGGCCGTCGAGCGCATCGGAAACCCCAGCTGGTAATGCCAGAGGTTCCTGCCCGTGCGCGACTCGAACGCCATGACGTTGCCGTCGCCGTCTCCGGCAAAGACCAGCCCCGACGCCGTCGTCAGGACGCCGGCCGCCGACGTCGTCGGGTAGCGGAACTCCCATTTCATCGACGCAGTGACCGGATCGATCGCGCGAAGGGCGCCGAAATTCTTTTGATCCCGGGGTCGCGATGTCGCCCCGCCGGTGTACTGCTCGCCCGCTTTGAACTTCTGGTCGTACGCGAAGAATGTGGCGCAGGTTTCGCGCGCCGTCACGAAGAACAGCCGCGTCGCCGGATCGTACGACGGGGACATGAAGTTGGTGCCGCCGCCGAGATCGGGGCAGGTCTTCTCGCCGTCTTCATCAGGGAGATGGCCGGGCAGCAGCACCGGGCGGCCGTCAGTCCCGATCTCCTTGGCCCACGTCGTCGTGACAAACGGCTTCGCGACGATCACTTTGCCCGTGACGCGGTCGATCGTGTAGAAAAAGCCGTTGCGGTTGGCGAACATCACGACCTTCCGGGGCTGACCGTTCATCGTGAGATCCGCGAGCACCGGCACCTGGGTCGAATCCCAGTCGTGCACGTCGTGCGGCGTGAATTGATAGTGCCACCGGAGCTGTCCGGTGTCCGCATCGAGCGCCACCAGCGATGCCGTGTAGAGGTTGTCTCCTTCGCGCGCGTTGCTGTAGTAGTCGGGGCCAGGATTCCCCGTGCCGTAGAAGACGGTGTTCAGCTGAGGGTCGTAGGTGCCCGTCACCCAGATCGATCCGCCGCCCCGCTTGTACGCGTCGCCTTCCGGCCACGAGCGGCCGCCGGGTTCACCGGGCCCCGCCACCGTATAGAAGCGCCACGCGCGCTTGCCGGTCCGCACGTCAAACGCATCGATGAACCCGCGAATGCCGTACTCCGCGCCTGCAATCCCGACGATGACCTTGTCCTTCACGACGAGCGGGGCGACGGTGGCCGAGTACCCGAGCCGGTAGTCCGCGAGCTCGACGTCAAACAGCAGGGAGCCCGTCTTCATGTCGAGCGCGATCAGGTGCGCATCAAGCGTCGCCATGAACAAGCGATCGCCGAGCACGGCGAAGCCGCGGTTCACGGCGCTGCAGCAGAGTCGAAGGTCGTCGGGGAGCTCGCGCCGATACCGCCAGATTTGCCGTCCGGAGCGGGCGTCGATCGCCCAGGCGTTGTTGTTGAAGCCGGTGACGTAGAGCACGCCGTCGACGACGATGGGCGTCGTCTGGAAGCTGCCGAGCGTGCCCGTCTGGAACGTCCACTGCGCCATCAGCTGGTCGACGTTCTCGGGAGTGATCTGCGTGAGCGGACTGTGCCGCTGGCCGTTGTACTCCCCGCCGTAGGTCAGCCATCGCGTGGGATCCTTGAGACCGTCCAGCAAATTCTGCGACGTCACCTGCGCCGGGCCGCCCTGCGCCGCCAACGTCGCCGAGCAGATCGCGATCATCAGCACAGCACGCATAAGGTTTCTCCTTAGCGAACGGACAGATCCGCTCCACGCAGCGAGCTTAGATATCCCACGAGATCGTTGAGGTCGGCGTCGCTCAGCCTGCCGGGGTCGAAGACCGGCATCAGCGACGTCTTGTCGTAGATGATGTCCCGCAGATTCGACTTCATGTAACCCTGAATGCGCTCGCGCGTGTCCATCACCTGAATCGAGAAGACGTCCTCGTTCTTTTTCACGCCGCGGATTCGCTGGCCATCTTTCGTGACGACCGTGACCGTCTCGAACGGCGGGGCGATCCATTCGGATGGCGTCCGAATCTCGCGGATGAGCGCGGCGCGCGAGCGGGCGGCGCCGATCCGCGTCAGATCCGGGCCGATTGCGCCGCCGCGTCCCGCCACGCGGTGGCAGCTCGCGCACTGCGCCGCGAACAACCGCCCGCCGTTCTCGACGTTGCCGACCGGGCTCTCTGCGGGCGCCACCGTTCCGATCTTGCGCAGATACGCGATCATCATCAGCAGATCGTCGTCGGGGGTGTCGAACTCTCTGGCGGCCGGCATGTCGGTGCCGGGCACGCCGTTGCGAATCGTCTGAAACAGGCGCTCGTCCGAGACGCCGGCGGCCATCACGCCGATCAGATCCGGTCCGCGATAGCCGCTGGCATCGAGGCCGTGACAATCGGCACACTTGATGCGGTACAACGCCATGCCGCTCCGGATCGACTGCGGATTGCCCAGATGAGGATTCTTCGTTGCGGGGTTCGGCGCCGGAGGCGCCTGGCTTCCCGCTAGGCCGCCCCCGACAAGACTCGCACTACCACCGACCAGAGCCACGATGGCCAGTCCAAGTATCGACCGCGTGGGCGTCATGTGATCTCCTCGACGTGTGAAGCAGATTATCTACTTTCTGAGTCCTTCCAGCCAGTTGAGCACGACGACGATCGGCGTGACGGTCGTCTGCTGGTCGTTCGATGCGGAACGCGGAATCAGAAAGCGCTGACCGTCGGGCGAGACGGCGTACGTCGACGGCCATCATCTTCCCGCGGGAACTCTGGCTCATGTACGCGCGATGCGCTCAGGGTCTGCGGCGAACGCTTCTGGCAGAATCTTGATCGCGACGTCGCGCCCGAGCTTCGTGTCGCGCGCTCGGTACACCTCGCCCATGCCGCCCGCGCCGAGCGGAGCCGTGATCTCGTAGGCGCCGAGCATCGTCCCGAAGGAGGATTCGTGCTTTCTCTTTAAAGTCCTGATCTTCCGGCGTCCACTCTGGATCGAGCGGCGCATCGAGTACCTTCTGCAGCTCGGCACGCGCTTCGGCCTTGCGCCCGTCATCCAGCAACAGCTCCGCGAGGAAGTAGTGCGACGCCGTGCTGTGCTCGTTGACCGTCAACGACGCGCGCAGATGTTCCTCAGCCAGCGTGTGACTTCCGCCGAAGAGCGTCGGCACCTTGAAGTACCAGCGGCCCAATGCGCGATCCGCTGACCGATCCTCATAGAGCGGAGCGAGGCGCAGCACCGTCTCGAGTTCGTCCTTGATGGCCTTGCGGTACTTCAGGCCCTGGCGCAGGCCGAACGACTCGGCGAGCGCGCCCATGTTGGCCGCCGTCCAGAAGTGGCCTTCCGGTCTGTTGACCTGCAGCGCGATCGCCTTCCGGCCGGCTTCGATGCCTTGCTCCAGAAAGCGCCGTCGCTCCCCCTGGGGCGCGTGGCCGCCCAGCCAGTAGTCGGCGCGCGAGAGTTTCCACGCGGCGTCGAAGGCTTGCGGATTCCGTGCACGCTCGTCGGCCCACGCCTGCGCGGCCTGCCGGGCGCTGGCGAGGTTGGCGCGGTCGGCGTAGAGCGCGTCGGGGGCCTGTGCGCGCGGGCTGGCGTCAAAGAGGCAGATATAGAATATGAGGATGCAGGAACTGATCAGACGGCTGCTGGCGGAACTGGGCGAGGACCCGACGCGTGAAGGGCTGCTGGAGACGCCGAAGCGCGTGGAGAAAGCGTACAAGTTTCTCACCAGCGGATACGACGCGGACGTCGATCGCGTGCTGAACAACGCACTCTTCACGGTCGATTATAGCGAGATGGTGATCGTCAAGGACATCGACTTCTACACCCTCTGCGAGCATCACCTGCTGCCGTTTTTCGGGAAGTGCCACGTCGCCTACATCCCGAGCACCAAAGTGATCGGCCTCAGCAAGATCCCGCGGCTGGTCGACGTCTTCGCGCGCCGTCTGCAAGTGCAGGAGCGCCTGACGAATCAGATCGCGGACACGATTCGCGACAAGATCGCCCCGGTCGGCGTCGCGGTCGTGATGGAAGCCACGCACCTGTGCATGTCCATGCGCGGCGTCGAGAAGCAGAATTCGCTCGCCGTGACGAGCGCCATGCACGGCGCCTTTCGCACCAGCTCGCGGACGCGCATGGAGTTCCTCGAGCTGCTCAGACTCCGCGGCGCCGTGACGGACGTTCGCGAGGGCGCGTCGTCAGGGTTGGCCTGCGTCGTGGACGATTGATATGGGCCCTCAGGCCGCCAGACTGCTTCTGTTTTTCGCTCTGTTGCAGTCGGTACTGCCAGTCCGGACGAGAAACTGCTGGCGGCGCAGGCCGGCATCGGAGGCAGCCTCGACGTTTGGGAAATGGCGTCGGGGAAGAAATTGACGACGTTGGCAGCGCCATCGGTCACGTGGAAGGAACAACTACATCGCTCGTTCTCGGCGACCAGCGCTCCCTGCGCGGCTTTTTCTCCGGACTCGCATCAACTCGCCATCCAGGAATCGTGGGAAGTCATCGAGGTCGTGGACGTGGAGCGCGGCATCTCGATCGGCGTCTTTGCGGGCAAGGATCCACAGCCCCAGTACCATCAATTCAGCGCGGGAGACGTGGCCTTTAGCCCGGACGGAACGTTGTTGCTTCAGGGAGCGCAAAACGGAATTCGCGTGTGGAAGCTCGCGCGACCCTGATTGAGTCCTCGCGCCCGGCGCAATACCGCGACGTTGACGTGGCGGCGTGGCGATTGACGACGAGAGTCTGGTGGGTCAGGTAGGAACCTACCCGACCCACCTGACCTACCCGCCCTACCTGCCCTACCTGCCTAGAACCGGTAGGAGACTCTAAACACCACCGTCCTCGGCACCAGGATCTGAGACGGCGACAGGAACTGTTGCAGCGTCGCCCGCGTGCCCGTGGTTGGATCCGTGAACGTCGTGGCCGGCGTCAGCGTGCGGACGCCCCAGACCGTGTCGGCGTTGTTGAGGTTATCGAAATCGACGGTGGCTTCGAGCTGGCGGCCGTTGAGATTGAACAGCTTGCCGAGGCGAAGGTCGATCGTGTTCAGCGTGGCCAGTCTCGTGTTCCCCAGCGGTTCCAGGTTGATCGTCTGGCTGCCGCCGACATTGAGCGCACGGCTGATCTGACGCGTCACTGGCGGGCCCTGCTGCGACCGGATGTTGGTGCTCAGAATCACGTCGTGCCAGGGGAAGATGTACATCCCGGTCAGCTTGAACTGATTCGGCCGATCGGCATTGGCGGCGTTCGTGATGTTGCCGTTGGCGTTGATCAGGAAGTTCGGCGACGTGTCCACGCTGACGTCACTGATCTGATTCTTGGACAGCGTGTAGCCGGCCAGCATCGTCCACCGGTTCGAGAGCCGCTTGGTCACCGTAACCTCGAGCCCCTTGTAGCTCTGCAGCGCGTTCGGATCGTTGGTGATGACGGAGTTGTTGGCCGTAGAGAGCCGCTGGTAGAACCCATACGTGCCGTCGTCGGCCGTGCCCACGACGCCGTCGATGCCCGGGTCGACCGCCGACGTCAGCGTCGTCGCGTACGGATTGGCGGGGTTCAGGGACGACTGCAGGTTCTTCTCCCGCCGATAGGTATAGATCGCACTCAGCTTGAGGTTCGCCATGAGCTCGCGATCGACCGAGAACGTGTACTCGTCGGTGTACGGTCGGCTGAAGCTCGGATCGATCGACGTCAGGATCTGCCCGTTCACGACGACCGCGTTGACGACGGCCTGGCCCGTCTGCTCGCCGAGATCGAACTTGCGATTGCCGTTCCGGTCGTTCCAGCCGTACGTCTCGCTGTAGCTCCCGTTGCGATTCACGTTGCTCACGCCGCCGCCGCCCGTCGACAGGATGTAGTAGTACCGTCCGGCGGACGCCTTGGCCGCCGTCCGTCCGTCGCCCGTGACGTCGAAGACCGCGCTGACGCGAGGGCCGGCGGTGTTCCACTTCACCACGTTGCGGATCTCGTCGTAGCTGGACGTTCAGCGGCGCAAACGCGCCGCTCGCGCTGGTGTAGGTCGTCGTCACGTCGTCGACTCGCCGGTTCTGGTTCTGCGTGACGGCATGCGTGTAGTCGAACCCGAACTTGAATTCATGCCGGCCGCCCAGCGCCTGGTCCACGTAATATTGGCCCGTGGCGTTGGCCTGATACCGGTCACGATTCCGGATAGTGTCAGTCGGGAAATTCCCGTAGACGATGCCCGTCGCGGTATCAGTGGTCGATTGCTGATTCCCGCCGTTCTGAAAGGTCGGGAAGAGAATCTTGTTCAGACCCAGCCGGGCGTCGACGAAGAAGTTCTTGCCGACAATCGTGTTCCACTGGCCCTGGATCAGATCGAACATGTCCTCTTCATCGCTTGTCGAGTCCGGCACCGTATTCGTCGCGTTGAGGAGCAGCCGGTTCGGCTTGCTGTACCGCTGGCGTGAGTAGAAACCGGTCAGCTTGTTGTTCTGGTTGAGCTGCCACGTGAGGTTCGCCAGGCCGGACGTGATGTTGGTCTGGTCCAGCACGCTCTGTGAGTTCTGAACCGGCACGTTCTGGTGGACGCGCCAGTCGCGGAACGAACCGAAGAACCGCAGTTTGTTCTGAACCAGCGGTCCGCCGGACGAGAAGTTGATGTCCGACACGAAGTCCGACGTGTTGCCGTCCGGCCTGAACCCGTACTTCTGCAGATCCGGATTGTGGTCGTTGCGCGCCTGGACCTGCTGGCCCGTCCACGTCACCGTCGGTCCGCCCTGCCACTTGTTGCCGCCCGACTTCGTGACCATGTTCAGGAACACGCCGGAGGTCGGCACGGTGATGTCGTGCGCGCCGGTCGAGATCTGAATGTCGTCGAACGCGTCGATGTCGTAGTAGAAACCCGCCGCGCCGATCGCCGCCGGATCGCCGACGTTGATGCCGTTCAGGAACGACGTGTTCTGCGCGCTCGTCGTGCCGCGTGCGCTGAACACGCCCTGCAGGCCACCGGATGTGCCGCCGACGTCCGGCCGGCTGATCACGAGGCCGGGCACCTTGGCTTCGACGAGCGCCCAGATGTCCCGTCCGCCCGGCGTGCCCTGGATCAGGGCTTCGCTCAGGTTCACGTTGACGTTCGCGCTGGTCGTGTCCACGGTCGGCGAGGATCCGGCGACGGTAATCGTTTCGGCGACCGAGGCGACTCTCAGCGTGAGCTCGAGCGGCGTCGTCTGACCGACGACGACGATGATCCCCTCGCGCACCAGCGTCTGGAAGCCGGAGAGATCGAGCTTCACGGTGTAGGTCCCCGGCACGAGCGACGGGAACCGATACACGCCACCCGCGTCGGTGACGCCGGTCATCGAGCCGGCCACGAGGACCGGGCTGCTGATCGTGATGATCACGCCGGGCATCACGGCATTCTGCTGGTCGGTCGCTTTGACCAGAATGCTTCCCGTCTGCACCTGCGCGGCGGCCGGCATCGCGACGCCGATTGCGGCCAGCACTGCAAACACTCGCAAGATCCGTCTCATGCTAATCCTCCTCAACATGTGCGGTTGATGAAGAAACGAGGAGTTTTGTCCGTTCGTTCAAAAAACTCTACCAGAGAGCGGCGAGTACGACACACGATTTTCGCGCCGATCCCCCACCCCGCCTGCGTGCGTTCGGAAAGTTGAATCACGGGTGTTCGCTTGATAGGACTCAATGGACAGCGCGGCTCGCTATACTGCTGTTCACTCGTTCCCTTTATTCCGAGGAGCCGCTCGTGAAGCATCTGCTTATGACCCTATTAGTTGTCACGTGCGCGGCGATGACGCTTGTCACGTACGCGGCGCCGCAACAGATGAGCGGCGCGCGGCCGCCGACGATCGAACAGTTGATCGACATGCGCCATCCGTCGAGCCCCGCATGGTCGCCTGATGGCCGGCGCGTGGCATTTGTGTCGGAGCGCGCCGGCATCGCGAACATTTTTGTGGCGAACGCCGACCCTTCGGCTAGCTCAGGGCAAGTGGCAGCGGCGCGTGCGCTCACACACTACAGCGACGGTCAAGGCGGTCCGTTCTTCTGGAGCGCCGACAGTCAGTGGATCTATTTCTCGCGACGGGGCGACCTGTGGCAGGTACCGGCGGGCGGCGGGGAGCCGCGCGCCGTGTGGACGACGCCGACGGTGGAATCGGGGATCACGCCGTCGCCCGACGGGACGCGCGTCGCCTTCGTGCGGCCTTGGGCCGGCGCCGCGTCAGGCACGCCGGCCATGCCAGCCGCCGGGCGCGGTGGCCGGGGCGGCCGTGGCGCCGGCGGCGCCGAACTGTGGACCCGCTCGCTCACCGACGGTCGTGAGACGCTGGTGATCCGGGCGGACAACAAGTCGATCGGCGGCGTCGGCTGGTCGCCGGACGGTCGGGCGATCGTCTTCACGTCCGGCGGGCAGACTATTCGCCACGAGCAGACGCCACAGTACTCCGGCTCGAAGATCATTTACACGATCAGCGAGAACGTACTGGGCCAGACGATGGTCGTCCTGGCGAGCGGCGGTGCGCCCACGGAGCTCTCGGCCGGCGGCGGGTTCGGCGGCCGGCGCTGGCTCGACGCGACGCATTTCGTGTTCGATCGGACGTCCGCGGATTTCAAGCGGCGGACGAGCTACGTGGTCGATCTCAAGGGCGGCGCGCCGCGCGTCCTGCACGAGGACGTCGAGGAGAAGTTCTGGAGCATGACCGGCGACGCCAACGGCGGCGCGCAGCCGTCGCCGGACGGCAAGTGGGTGGCGTTCCTGAGCGATCGCGACGGGTGGGATCATCTGTATGTGATGCCCGCGCCAGGGAGTAGCGCGAGGCTTTCAGCCGAGCGGACGGGCGACGCGATTCAAATCACGAAAGGGAAGTTCGAGGCGTGGCGTCCGACCTGGTCGCCCGACAGCACCCGCATCGCCTTCGATGCGAACGAACCCGATCACTATGGCGATCGGCATCTCTACGTCGCCACGCTCGCCGGCAATCCTGCCCACGCGACGATCGCCGCGATCACCACCGGACGCGGCACGGACATCGCGCCGGCATGGTCGCCGGACGGCACGCGCCTCGTGTATCAGCACACCGACGCCCACAACTCGGCCGACCTGTGGGCGATCGAGATCACCAGTAGGCCGGGTCCTTCGGACCCGGCGAAGTCGAAGGCTGTCCGTCTGTCCGACTCGATGCCCGCGTCGATCGACCGCTCGGCGTTCGTCGAGCCGGAGATGATTCATTACGCGGGGCCAGACGGCCAGCAGGTGCCGGGGTGGCTGTTCGTGCCCAAGGGCCTCGATCGGACGAAGAAGCATCCCGCCATCGTGTGGATTCACGGTGACGGCGTGAATCAGAACTACGACGGCTGGCACGTGCAGCGCAATTACGCGGTCTACTACAGCTTCCACCAATACCTCCTGCAGCAGGGCTACGTCGTCGTCGCGCCCGATTACCGCGGCAGCATCGGGTACGGGCGCGCGTGGCGCGAGGCGGTCCACATGGACGTCGGGGGAAAGGACGCCAAGGACGCGTGGATGATCGCGAACTACTTGAAGACGCTGCCGTACGTCGACGTGGACCGCGTCGGCGTGTGGGGGCTCAGCTACGGCGGCTTCTTCACGCTGATCGCGGTGACCGATCAGCCGAAGTTGTTCCGCGCCGCCGTCGATGTGGCGGGCGTCGTCGACTACGCGATGTACTACGAGGACCCGTATCACGGCGGCTGGACCGCGAGCCGCATCGGCACGCCCGAGGAGCATCCCCAGGTGTACGCGAACGCCTCCCCGCTCTCGCGCGTCGATCGGCTCGAGCGTCCGCTTCTGGTGCTGCACGGGACGTCTGACGTCAACGTGCCGTACCTCCACTCGGTGCGTCTCCTAGACGAACTGATGAAGAAGGGCAAGGGCGGGCTCGTCTCGTTCATGACGTACCCGGGCGAGTTCCACTACTTTACGAGGGAGCACGTGTTGAGGGACGCCTGGACGAGGGTGGATGAATTCTTTCGGGTAAATTTGAGAAACTGAGGATTTGAGGATTTGAGGATTGGCGGAATCCCTCACTTCCTCACATTCTCAGATCCTCAGATCCTCAGATCCTCAAATCTGACTCGTACTTCTATGAGAGGTGTCAGTGTCAACCCCGTCGGTGTGCGTCGAGTCACCGTCTTTTTCTCTTTCATTGAGCGCACCTCCACCGAGGCCGCCGAGCAGACCCCCCGTCCAAGAGCGGGGTCCGCGCAGGCGGCCGGA
>JACPZV010000572.1 GCA_016195295.1 Acidobacteriota bacterium | reverse complement strand
GTAGAGAAGGCCGACGACAACGGCGATCAGAAGAGCGCAGACGACGACTTTCAAGTGTGAAGTCTTCACGCTTCAAACTTCAGAGCCGTGTCCGCCAGATGCGCTTCACTCGCGCCGAGCGCGCGGCGCACGCGTCGCCACGGCATCGCCGCGATGTACGCCAAGCCGGCCGGCCACATCATCACGCTGCGCCACGCGTACGCGACGGCTTGTCGGAGATGGCCGGCCTCGAGATGAGAGCCCGACAGCATGAGATACAGATTCCCGTACGCGCGGCGGCGCAACGGCCGCACCTCGCTCGCCGCGGGATCCGCGAACATCCGGGCGAACCCGTGCAGGACGTCGCGCTCGAATACCGCGACGTCGCGGTGCATGCTCGCCGGCCGGAGGCGGTACTGCATCAGCGGTTCGCGGACGACATCCACTTCGTAGTAGCAGGCGATACGCCGCCACATGTCCCAGTCCGCCGCGGTCGACATCTCACGATCGAACATGCCGGCTCTATCGAAGCACTCGCGCCGGACGACGGCGGTGCTCCCACCGGCGAGCACCACGGTGCCGCGCAGCAGCGCAATCTCGCGCAGCACGCGCCCGCGTCGCCCCGTGAAATTCGTCCCGAGGTGGTTCAGCCGCTCGTCGACGTATTCGACCGCGCAGTACACGAGTCCCACCGCGGGATTCTCGAAGAGCGGCACTTGCTTGGCGAGCTTGTCGGGATGCCACAAGTCGTCTGCGTCCAGGAAGGCGACGAGCGCGCCGCGGCTCGCGCGAATGCCCGCATTGCGCGCCGCCGACACGCCTTGATTCATCTGGGTGATGACGCGCACGCGATCGCCGTACTGCTTCACCACGTCCAGCGAGTCGTCCGTGGACCCATCGTCGACGACGACGATCTCGAACGGCGCGTAGGTTTGCCGCAGCACGCTGTCGATCGCGTTCGCGAGAAAGCGCCCGCAGTTGTAGTTCGGGACGACGACGGTCACGAGCGGCGGCGCTATTGCTTTGCTCCCACGAGATTGAGGCCGGCAACCGGAAGCCGCGCGATCTCACCGACGCCGCCGCGGACGAGCGCCTCGCGCGCGTCGCGCTCGCGCTGCGGCTGATCGAACTCGGGCGCCAGCATGTCGAAGGTGTCCATGATCGCCCAGCGGTAACGCTGGCCGAGCGTCAGCCGTCGCTCGTGTACGTAATTCGCGATCGGGATCGCGAACATCGCCGCGCGACCGATGTACGGCAGACGAAACACCAGCTCGGTCAGCGGAAACACGACCGGCATGAGCGCGCGCAGCACGCCGCTCAGGACTCGCGCCGGCAGGCGCCTGGTCAGCGGCCGCACCAGATACTTCGCGTTCAGCATCGTCCACGGCTTGCGCTCGTAGATCGTCACGGCAACGCGGCCGCGAGGCTTCAGCACGCGCGGAAGGGATTCCAACGACCGCGCCGGGTCGGGCGTGTGCTGAATGACGCCGATGCAGTAGCACCCGTCGAAGACGCCCGATCGGAACGGCAGCTCGTAGATGCTCGCCTGCACCAGGTGCACGTTCGCGCGCCGCGCGAGCGTGGCGCGTGCGGCATCCACGGCGGCGCTCAGATCGAGGCCAACCACGTCGCACGCGTTGCGCGAGACCACGTCGAGAAAACGACCCGCGCCGCAGCCGACGTCGAGAATCCACTTGCCGCTCAGCCACTCGCGCGTCCAGCCGGTCTCCGAGTAGAAACGGTCGGCCGAGATGCCCGTGCCGTTCAGTCCGTCGATTTGCTCCGCTTTGAACAGCGTCCACTGATAGCCGAACGACGACGCGTAGTTTTCCGCCGCCACAAAGCGCGGGATGCCGCGTTCGATCGGGAACGTGCGCCGGCAGGGCGCGCACTCGAGCGCGCCGGCTTCGATGTCGTCGCCCGCCCCGATCGCATCCGCGCGACACGACAACTCGCCGTGACAACCGGGGCACGCCAGCACGCGGAGCAATTTGCGCTGCACGACTCAGTCCGGCAGCGAGAGCCGTTCGGCGATTAATCTGCCGACCAGTTGGTCGCCCTTGACGGTCAGGTGGCCAAGATCCATGAATATCTCGTCCCGCCCCCGGTCGCCGAGCGCTTCGACGGGTTCGAGGATGTCGATCACCGGCACCGGCACACTCTCCGTGTGACACAGGTCGATGGTGTAGAACAACGCCAGGCGCTGGTTAAGCGCGCTGATTTCTTTCATGTCGTAGACGTACTGTCCATCGGCCTTCATCCGATCGAGCAGCGCGCCAACGGCGTGATAGTCGAAGGTGTCGACGCCTTTCCACATCCTGGGAAACCGGATCACCTGTGTGACGAAGACAAAACGGGCCCGTCGACTGCGCACGTCGCTGACGAGCTGCGTGAAGCTGGTTCTGAGTTGCGCGAGGTCAATCTTCCAGAACCGCTCCCGCGAGGTGGCGCGGAGCGCGAGTTTTTCGACGAGATACGTGTACAGGAGCGAGCGGTAGTACAGCGCCTTGTGCACGCGGTTGCCGATCTCGGCAATGCTCCGGTCGGCGCTCGCCCATTTGACGTCGGTCGGGATTTCATTCCACGCCTCGTAGTACACGACGAGATCGGGCGAGAACGTGCGGACCCAGGAGCCCCAGTACAAGAGAATCAGCCGGCTCTGAAATCCCGGCTTCCCGGCGTTGACGACCGTAATGCGTTTCCCCCGGTAGGTCCCCGGCCAGACGCGCTTGAACTGCGCGGTCATCATTTCGTCATCGGATTGGGCGTCTTCCACCGTGGAACCCCCGACGAAGATGACGCGGTACTCGTCGGCGGCCTTCTGCTGTTTCACGCGATCGCCGCGAAAACAGTTCTCGTCGAACGTCCGCGGCGCCTCCCGGTGCAGCGCATTGCTGTAGACCGCGCGGTCCTGGCAAGGCTTCTGCCAGTTGACGACCACTTGATCTTTCGGCGCCATCCATCGGTCGGTTGCGCCGAAAGTGCCCCGAACGAAGGGCATGGTCAGGTAATTCCAATCGTGTCCGTGCGCGAAAAAAAACTTCAGCCTGACCGTCGTCTCGGCGGTGAGGACGAGCGCGAACGCCGGCGCCAGGGCAAAGATGGCGAACTTCTTGGCGGAGATTCGCCGCGGGCTCATGGACACGTCAGGCCGATGTCGCCTTCACGAAGACGAAGTCTTCCATGACCAGGACGTCCATGTTCGTCTTCATGAAACAGCGATACGCGTCCTCGGGCGTGCACACGATCGGCTCGTCCTTCACGTTGAACGACGTGTTCACGATGACGGGACATCCGGTTCGCCGGTGGAACGCTTCGATGATGTCGTAATACAGCGGGTTCACCTCGCGACGGACGGTCTGGATGCGCGCCGAGTAGTCCACGTGCGTCGCGGCGGGAATCTGCGAACGGACGACGTTCAGCTTCTCGATGCCCCACAGCCGGTCGTCTGACGCAGACGGCTTCACGCGGCGGTGGCAACTGACGCCCGCGACCAGCAGCATGTACGGGCTTTCTTCATCGAGCTCGAACCAGTCGGCGACACGCTCACGCAGCACCGCGGGCGCGAACGGCCGGAACGACTCGCGGAACTTGATCTTCAGGTTGAGCACCGACTGCATCTTCGGCGACCGCGCGTCGCCAAGAATCGAGCGCGCGCCGAGCGCGCGAGGACCGAACTCCATGCGACCTTGAAACAGGCCGACCACTTTTTCGTCGGCGAGATACTGCGCCACGCGAGCCGGCAGCTCGGGCCGCGCGACGCGCTCTCCGGACACGGCGCGGGTCTTCATCCACGCGGCGATCTCGTCGTTCGAGTATTGCGGGCCGATCAGCGCGCCCTGCATTTCATCGTCGTAGGCCGGCGGCCGGCCGTTCGCGGCCGCCGCCGTCGACATTTCAACCCAGGCTCCTCGCCGCTCGGCGCTGGTCCGCGGCCGACCGAGATAGCGATGCCAGATCGCGTAGGCGACGCCGAGCGCGCCGCCGGCGTCGCCCGAGGCCGGCTGGACCCAGAGATGACGGAACGGTCCCTCGCGCAGGATGCGCCCGTTGCCCACGCAGTTGAGCGCCACGCCGCCGGCGAGACACAACCGGTCGAGGCCGGTCTCGCGATGCGCCGTGCGCGCCATGCGCAGCATGATCTCCTCGGTCACGTCCTGCACCGAGCGCGCGAGATCCATTTCCCGCTGCGTCACGGGCGCGTCCGGATCGCGGCGCGGGCCCCCGAACAGCCGCTCGAATCCCTCGCCGGTCATCGTCAAGCCGCGGTGGAACTCGAAGTTCTCGAGATTCAACCGGACGCTGCCGTCGTCGGCCACGTCGATCAGGTGATCGCGAATCGCGCCGACGTACTTCGGCGCGCCGTACGGCGCGAGCCCCATGATCTTGTATTCGCCTTCGTTCACCTTGAAGCCGGTGAAGTAGGTGAACGCGGAATACAGAAGGCCGACCGAGTGCGGGAACTCCGTCTCCTTGAACAGCGTCAGCTCATGGCCGCGTCCCATACCGACAGACGAAGTCGTCCACTCGCCCACGCCGTCGATCGTCAGGATGGCCGCCTCTTCGAACGGCGACGGATAGAACGCCGAGGCGGCGTGCGACTCGTGATGATTGCCGAACAGAATCGTCTTCTGATCAGTGCCGAGCTGCTTCTGGATTTCGTCGGCCTGCCAGAGTTTTTCACCGAGCCAGATCGGCATCGCCATGAGAAACGGGCGGAACCCGCGCGGCGACACGGCGACGGAGGTCTCGAGCAGCCGGTCGAACTTGACGAGCGGCTTCTCATAGAACGCGACGTGCGTCACGTCGTCTATCCCGATGCCGGCTTCGCGCAAACAGTACGCGACGGCATTGGTGGGAAACGCCGCATCATGCTTCTTGCGCGTGAACCGTTCCTCCTGCGCCGCGCCGACGATCCGGCCGTCGCGCAGCAGACACGCGGCCGAATCGTGGTAGTAGGCGGAGATGCCGAGGATGTAAGTCGGAGACACGGGAGTCTGGTTCTAGAGGTGCTAGAGGTGCTAGAGGTTCTAGGGTTCTAAAGGTTCTCAGGTTCTAGGTTCTGAATGGACGATTTGGATCGCAGCTCCTGAGGTATCGCATTAGACCGGCGTTGGCGGCGAGGGATCGAATGCTCAGATGGACGAGTCGATCGTGCTCACTGGGAACCAGATACCCACGCTGCTGGCCGTCATGAAGGTGGTTCTTCGTTTCATCCAGCGAGCCATGAGCGATTTCTAGGAACCGTGCAAACTCTTTGGGACGGAACCGCCCGAATCCTTCGGAGGTATTCCGCGTGGCCGAGGCGCTTGAGTCGCGAATCTGATCGCGGTACCTGACATCACGCCAAGCCGGACCGATTGCAGTAAATGCAAACACCTCGCGCTGCAGCTCGAACGCGAGCTGCCAGGCGATGAGATCCTCGAAGCGACGAACGCCCACGCTCGGCGCCAAAGCACAAAGCGCGCCGTGTGTGAACCTCTAGCACCTTTCGAACCTCTAGCACCTTTCGAACCCCTAGCACCCCTAGCACCTTAGTCTTTAGAACAAGGAGTAAATAAACGGAGCCACCGCGCTGCTCTGCGCGAACACGAGAAGCAGGCCCAGCAGGACGAGCACGACCGCGATCGGCGCGAGCCAGTACTTTTTCTCCTGCTTCAGAAAATCCCAGAACTCACCGAGCACGGAACGACGAGCCATAGTCACCTCAGTACAGATGATCGAAATGCTTCGGATCTCGCAGCCGCGGCGGCGCTGGGACCCACGTCGGTGGCGCAGCCCGCCAGCGCCGTCCGAGACGATCGCGCCCGACCAGCCGCTGAATCGCGCCGTACGGCGTGATGATGACGAAGAAGAAGATCGACAACAGGATCCGACTGTTCACCCAGCCGAGCGCGCGAGCGAACTTCATCCACACGCGATTCGGCCCATCGAGCAGGCGCGGATACAGCCACGCCACGAGTAAGAACGCGGCCGCGACCGCGGTGAACGCCTCGGACGCCGTCTGGTGGCCGCGCCACAGCCGGTAGGCCGCCAGCACCGCGCTCAAGCCGCCGAACGCGAGGCCAAACGATCGACCGCCCTTGCCGGGCTTCTCGACTACTGCCACGGTTCAGGCTCGCGAAGAAGACGGCGCACCCACGGCCGGCGATTCGCCCACGCGGCGACGACGCCGCTCGGCCAGGCCACAGGTACTGAGGCCAGCGCGAGGAACGACAGCCAGGCCACCCACGTCGGCCAGCCGATTGGCTCGGCGAACGCAACGACGAGCGCGATGTGCGTCGCGGTCGCCACGACGACGACCCAGCCGATCACCCGCAGCCGGTCGGCGGACGAGAGCGTGAGGAACTCGCGCGCGATCGGTTCGACGTAGCGCCGCAGGGCTGACGACTTCCACGCGCGCGGCGGTACGTCGATCGCCGCATCGATCCAGCGCAGGAGCCGGCTGTTCTCGAGCACCTCTGTCACGCGCGCGTCATCGTCTCGGCGCGGGGCCGGGTCCGGCGGCGAGTAGCGGGGGCTCGCGCTGGTCGCGTTCAGTTGCCGGATTCGCGCAGCCGCGCGCTTCACGGTCTGCACGAGCAGGCTCGTGTCGAGCACGTTCGACATGATCACTTCCCTACCCCGGCGGGCCCCATAGACGACGTGGCCGCCGGCAATTCCGTCAGGCGTCCGATGACGCCGAAGATGCGATAGCGATCGGTTTCAAACGTCAGCGTTTCTCCCGACCGGAGCCATTCCCCCTTGTACTCCCACCCGCCGAGCACTCTCGCCTTCGCGGGAATGCGGACATTTGCTTCGAGCGCGACGCCTGGGCTGCTTCCGTGCAGCGTCGCAAACGTCGCGGTGTCCTTCGTCGCGTGCACCGGACCCATCGTCGCCAGCTCGCTCGGCGTCAGGGCGCTGCTCCCGTTCTGTTCCCACCGATCGCGATCGCCTTCCTTGACAAGCGCCGCCGTCTCCGGCGGCACGACGAACCGCACGAGCGCGTCGACGGTGTTGCGCGGCAGCGGCGCCACCGTGAACGCCGATTGAAGGGACGCGACTTCCTGCGCCTCGTCGAAAATGTGAATGTCGTACGTCCCCGCCTCGACCGGCGGCAGCGCGAGCTCGACGACGGTAGGCGAATCGATCAGAAACGTCGCTTGCTGGGACTCGATCGGAATCTTGAGCACGAACGGTTCGCTGCTCTTCGCGACGAACGCCACGAGGTAGGGACGGAAATGGCGGCCTGTCACCCGGACGCGCCGCGGCATTTCGGGCGTCAGCGTGCGGGGCGTCACCTCGAGGAGCTCCGGTTTGGGCGATCGAAGCACGCGCGACGCCACATATCCCATCGGCACGAGCACGACAAGGAACGCCGCGACGGCGACGTCGATGAGGTTGAACCGCCCGAATACGTTTCCGCGCGCGTCTATGACAGCCATAACTCAGCCGTTACGTAGGGCGGGTCCTTTTGGACCCGCCGCTGAGCCGGGTCCAAAAGGACCCGGCCTACGTACCACAGCGCCGGGTCCGAAAGGACCCGGCCTACGTACGAGCATGCCGATTACCGCGACGAACCCCGCCGCGCCGATCAAGGCGACCGCGGGGACGACCATGTCGCGGAACCGCACGAGCGTCCCGATGTTGCCGCTGATCGGCGCGATCACCACGACGCCAGCCACCACGTACGCCAACAGAATCCACGCCAGCAACGGATCGCGCCTGTACCCGACGACGGCGCCGGGAATGCCGAGCAGCACGAGCGCGTACCAGGCGTACTGCTGCGGCAAGTAGGCGAGACTCGTGAGTGACACGAGCTGCCACGGGAGCGGCACGGTGAAAAACGCGACCACCGCGCGGACGAGGAACCGGACGGCTTCGTCCGGTTCCATCCCGCGCGTGGCCTTCGCGCCGGCGGAATAGAAGCGTTGGTCGAGCGTTTTGTAGCCGTAGCCGCTGCTGGCCCAGTACCCGACCTGCCGGTCCGCCGCGGAGCGCGCCAGCTCCAACATCTGCTGCTGCACGCGCGGACGGGCCGCCGCCACCGCGCCGCCG
>JACPZV010000539.1 GCA_016195295.1 Acidobacteriota bacterium | reverse complement strand
GTTGGCGGACGTCTCGCACGAACTGACGACGCCGATCACGACGATGCGCGGCTATCTCGAGACGCTGTCGATGCCGGAAGTCACGCTGGACGACGCCACGCGGGCGCGGTATTTCGGCATCGTCGGCGATGAAGCCGGCCGCCTCGAACGGCTGATCGGCGATCTCCTCGACCTGGCGCGTCTCGATGGAGGCGGGGGCACGCTGCGGGTCGAGGACGTACCGGTCGCGCAGCTCTTCGACCGCGTCATGGCGCGGCACGAGCGCGCCTGCCAGGACGCGGGAGTCACGATGCAGGCGGTGATTGGGCCGGGCGCCGCCACCGTGACGGGCGACCGCGACCGGCTGGAGCAGGCGCTTCAGAATCTAGCGGCCAACGCCATCCGCTATGCGCCGCGCGGCAGCACCATTCGCCTGACGTCTCGCGAGAACTTCGACACGCGCGTGGTCCTTTCGGTCGAAGACGAGGGCGCCTCCGGCATCACGCCGGAGCATCTGCCCCACATTTTCGACCGGTTCTACAAGGCCGACCCGTCGCGTGCGGCGAGCGTCGTCGAGGGGCCGACGGTCAACGGCAGCGAGGAACCGGCCGGCGGCAGTGGACTGGGATTGTCGATCGTGAAGGCGATCATCGAACGGCACGGGGGACAGGTGACCGTCGCCAGCCGCCCCGGTCATACAGTCTTCGAAATCGAGTTACCGAGAGGTGCGCGCGCCTGAGCGGCCCGCGCTGCGCTGAAGGCGTCGGGCTACGCGGCGGACTTGGCGTCCTGGTCGGGGGGCCGCACGTCTTCCTTGATCCGCTCCCGGAGCCACAGCACCGGCTGCGGGTGGCGGGCGACGAGCGCCTGCCACTCAGCTTCCGACAGGCTGATCGAGATGACGCGGTCGCGTTCGGGTCCCATCTGACCTCCGCAAAAATCGAGATTCAGGGTACACGCCGCGCAGGTCCGCGGAAAATAGAATGATCTGATAGAACCCATCTAATCTCGTGATGGGGTGAAGAGCCGTTACCCGGTCACCTTGTCACCCCGTCTTCGCGGCGCGAGCCGCAGGCGGCCGCGCACGGTCTCGAAGGCCGCCAACAGCTCGTGGATCATCCGAGGCACACGATTCGCCCGGGCGTACACCCAGCCGGTTTCCCGCATCAATTCGTGGCCCTCGATGCGGGCGCAGAACAGCTGGCCGCTTCGGACCTCGCGCGCCACGGCCTGATACGGCACGATGCCGATGCCCATGCCGGTCTTGACCATCGCCTTGATGATTTCGACGTTCTCGGTGTCCATGACGATGGTCGGCTCGATGTTTTCCGACGCGAAGAAGTGATCGATGACCTTGCGCGTGGCCGATCCGATTTCGAACAAGACGAACGGTTGCCCGGCCAGGTCGCGGGGCGAGACCTTGCGCCGGCGCGCCAGCGGATGCGTCCGCGTCGTCACCAGCAGCAGTTCCTCGCGGAGCACCGGCACGGCGGTCACCAGGTCCGACTCCTCGACCGGCAGCGTCAGCAACCCGGCGTCCACTCGGCCGCCGCGAATCTCCTGCACCGACCGGCCCGCGGTCGCGACCGTGAGGCGCACGTCGAGGCGGGGGTGCACGCGGCGCAGATGCTTGAGCAGCGCTGGGAACACATACAGGCAGACCGTCATGCCGCCGGAGAGCCTGAGCGTGCCCCGCAGCTCACGCGTGCGATCGGTGATCGCGCCCACCGTGTCCTTGAGATCGAGGAAGACGCGCTGGCCGAGCTGCACGAGACTCTCGGCCGCCGACGTCATCTTCACCTGACGGCCGACGCGGAGGAACAGCGGCTCACCGAGTTCCTCCTCGAGCAGCAGAATCTGACGGCTGATCGCCGACTGCGAGACGTTCAGTTTGCGGCCGCATGCCGTGAACGATCCGGTCTCCGCGATGGCTTGAAGAATCTCGAGTTGCCTCAAATCCATGATCGGAGGCTGGAGGCTGGGGACTGGGGGCTAGGCGGTCTTCCAGCCTCTAGCCCCTAGCCTCTAGCCTCCGCCGGCCTTTCTAAACGACACGCCCTTCGCCTCCGGCCCCAGCAGCGTCACCAGGAAGCCGCCGATGAAAACCGCCGTCACGAGCCCGCCCATCGCCGACGTGTAGGTGAATCGCTCGCCGAGGATCGCCTCAATCGTCGGGATACTCGAGGCGCACAACACGCCGAGCTGATACGCGAAGCCCGGAAAAAATCCGCGCAGATGATTCGGCGAGAGCTCGTTGATGTGCGCCGGAATCACGCCCCACGCGCCCTGGACGAAGAACTGCATCAGGAACACACCGACGAGAATGCGCCATGGACTGTGGCCCGCGATCCAGAACGGCACGACGATGACGCCGCAGACCATCGCGATCATCATGGCGCGCCGGCGGCCCGCGCGGTCCGAGTAGTAGCCGAACACGAGCCCGCCGAGGACGGCGCCGATCGCCGAGAGCACCGTGATGTCGGCGATGCGTGCCTTCGCGTAGCCGAGCGATCCGAGCAGCTTCGGGTACATGTCCTGCGTCCCGTGCGACATGAAATTCATCATCGTCATGAGCAGGACGAGGTACAGAAAGCGTTTCCAGAATTGCGGCAGCGACCGGCGGTAGCTGGCCCAATCCGTGCGGTGCTCGTGCCACGCGGCGGATTCCTTGACGTTCGCACGGATGAAGAGCGACAGCAACGCGGGCAGGCCCCCGAGAAAAAACATCAGCCGCCAGCCGTTCCCGGGATACATCCCGTTGAAGACGGGATACAGCAGCCGGAACGCGATCGCCGACAACATGTTGCCGATCGCGTAGCCTTCCTGCAGTAATCCGGACAACAGGCCGCGCAGGCGCGGCGACGCCGACTCGAGCGCGAGCGACGCGCCGACGCCCCACTCGCCACCCATGCCGATGCCGAAGAGCATGCGCAGGACCAGGAAGGTCGCATAGGACGGCGCGAGACCCGACAGCAC
>JACPZV010000017.1 GCA_016195295.1 Acidobacteriota bacterium | reverse complement strand
CGACGTGGAAGGTGGTCGGCGTGTTCACGGCCGAAGACGCGTCGTTCGAGTCCGAAATTTGGGGCGACGTCGACCTCATGATGCCGGCATTTCAGCGCGGCGGCTACCAGTCGGTCACCGTCAAGCTGGCCGATCCGTCCTCGTTCGAGTCGCTCGACGCGGCGATCGCGGCCGATCCGCGGCTGGACCTCAAGCCGCAGCGGGAGCCGGAGTACTACGCCGCGCAGTCCGCGACGACGACGACGCTGATCCGCATCTTCGCCACGTTCGTGACGGCCATTCTGTCCATCGGCGCGGTGTTCGGCGCGATGAACACGATGTACGCGGCCGTCGCCTACCGGACGCGCGAGATCGGCACGCTGCGCGCGCTCGGCTTCTCGCGGATCCGGATCGTGACGGCGTTTCTCGCGGAATCGATCGCGCTGGCGCTTGTCGGCGGCGCCATCGGCTGCGTGCTGGCGCTGCCGGTCCACGGTCTGTCGACCGGGACGATGAACATGGTCAGCTTCAGCGAATTGGCGTTCAAGTTTCGGATCACGCCGGGCCTGCTCATCGGCGGTCTCGTGTTCTCCGCGCTCATGGGAGCCGTTGGCGGCCTGCTCCCGGCGATTCGCGCGGCTCGAATCCCTGTCGCCCGCGCGTTGAGGGAAATCTAATCGTGCTACCAAACGTCCTGCAGATCGCGATTTTCTGGAGCGTGCAAGTCAGCGCGCTGCTCGTCTTCGTCGTGCCGTTTCGTTGGGCGTTCATCGGCCTGTGGGCGGGGTCGCACTTCCTGCGCGCGGTCGGACTCACGCTCGCGTTCCACCGGTACTTCGCGCACCGCGCCTTCAAGATGCACCGCGCCGCGCGATTCGCGTGGGCGTTCATCGGCACGGCGGCCATGCAGAAGGGGCCGCTGTGGTGGGCCGGGCATCACGTGAATCACCACAAGTTCGCCGACCGGGACGGCGATCCGCACAGCCCGATGGTGAGCGGCGTGTATTACGCGCACATCGGCTGGTTTCTGAACGACACGAAGTACGACAAGGTCGAGGCCACGAACCCGGTCATTCGCGATTTCGCGCCCGTACCGGAGATCGCGTGGCTCGAGAAGTACTTCTACGTGCCGCCGGCGACGCTGGCCGCGGCGCTCTTCCTCGCGGGCGGCTGGCCGTGGCTGGTGTGGGGCTTCTGTCTCCCGACGATGACGCTGGCGCACGCGACGTTTGCGATCAATACGATCAACCACATGTTCGGGTCGCGTCGCTTCGAGACCGTGGACGAATCCCGCAACAACCCGCTCACCGCATTTTTCGCGGTCGGCGAGGGCTGGCACAACAACCACCATCGCTACCAGCGCGCCGCGCGCAACGGGTTCTACTGGTGGGAATTCGACGTGACCTGGTACGTGATTCGCGCGATGGCGGCCATCGGCCTCGCCTGGGATTTGCAGGCCGTGCCCAAGCGGATCTACGACGAAGCGCGCGCGTCCAAGGCGCGCCGCGCCACCCGCTCGATACCGAGCATCATTGACGCGGCGCCCCTCGCGCTCGATCTCGCGGAAGACGCGGAACCCGTCTAAGCGCTATCATGGGCGCCGTGACGCGCCCGGTCCACGGGCTGGCCGGCGCGCTGGCGCCGTTCGGAGGCACACGCTGATGGCGCGGCTGAAATCGGAACTCGACGTCACCTGTCCCTGCTGTCAGGCCACGCTCGTGGTCGACACGAATCTGGGTCGCGTGGTGTCGCACCACGAGCCCGATCGCGGCAACAAGCCGGAGCTGAACGACGCGCAGCGCATTCTCGCGGCGGAAGCCGCGCGGCGCGAGGCGATCTTCCAGCAGTCGGTGGACGCGGAGAAGACGCGGGGCGACGCGCTGTCGAAGCGGTTCGACGAGGCGCTGCGTCAGGCGAAGCAGGAACCCGTCACCAAGCCGATGCGGGATTTCGATCTCGACTGAGCCGTTACGCAATGGGCGTTGCAGGCGTGGACCGAAACTCGGCCGGCAACGGCGTCCAGCGCTCGCGGCCGCGGTAGAACAGCGGCTTCCTGTCGGGAAAACGCTGACGGAACGCTCGATAGCGGGCGCGCATCGCGTCGACATGACGGTCGGTTGAGTGAATGGCCCGGTGCGGGTGATCCAAAAGCGTCCGCTCGACCTTCCAAACATTTTTCTCGGACAGCCGCCAGTCGTACTCCCCAAGTCCGCGGAGGTCGACGACCGCGTATCCTGTGACGCGTCCGGTGAAGTCGATGTACGGGTCGACGTAGCTGAGCGCCAGCGCCCGCGGCGTGGCGAAGACCGGCTTGCGCCCGTGCAGACCCGGATCGCGCGAGCGCGCCACGGAGCCCCAGCAGTCGCCGCGCCGGTAGATGAAGATCACGTGGTCAAGCTCGTCGATTGATTCGAAACTGAGCACGAGCGGAGGATGGCCGTACTGCTCGAGGACGACGGCCGCGAACAGCGCCGCTTCCAGGCAGTGCGCGCATCCGGCACGCACGACGCCCCGGAAGCTGCGCAGCGTGGCGCGGCCCGGCGGCGGCTCCTCGTTGTAGGGCAGCGCGTTCAGGTAGCGCTGGACGGCGAGCGGCGTCCGCAACCGCGCGATGAGCCGGCGCTCGCGCGGCGTGAACATTATTTCTTGAGGTCCGCCAGCACTTGATCGGGCGTCCAGTCGTTGCCCGTGTACACCTTGGCCAACGTGCCATCCGCGTTGATGATCGCGGTGCGCAGGTTGTGCGTGATGTCCCGCGGATCGTTTGGCGCTCGCGAGATGGACACGCCAAAACGTGCGGCGAACCGGTCGACGTCGTCGCGGTCGCCGGTGAGGAACGTCCAGCGCGTCGGATCGGCCTCCAGCGTTTTCGCATGGCGCTTCAGGACCGCGGGCGTGTCGGTGGCCGGGTCGAAGCTGACCGTCACCAGGCGCACGCCTTTGAGCGACGCATCAGCCTTCAGCGCTTTCTGAATCGTCGCGAAGTGCCGGTCCATCAGCGGACAGAAGGTCGGCAGCGGACCGCGCCGTTCGAGATCACGACGAGCGTCGCGTTGACGAGATCGCCCGGCGCGAGCCCGGTCAGGATCCGCTCGTCCCGGACCTCGTAGGGCATCGTCATGGCCGGCATCAAGCCCTTGATCTCTTCGTGCTTCACCGTGACGGACTTCTTCGCCGGTTCGATCGAGAGAACCTGTCCCTGCAGTGTGAACTCCCGCCGATCTGGCGCGCCACCGCACGCGGCGACGAGAAGCGCGAGACAGAAAGCGATTTGAGCGCGCATGGAGTTAGTCTACAGTCGGTAGTCGGTAGTCAGCAGCTGTAGGGCGGGTCCCTTTGGACCCGCCTCCGCAGCCGGGTCCGAAAGGACCCGGCCTACTGCTCACCAGACACCAGCCCCTATGATCTGGATTGGCACCTCCGGCTACAACTATCCCGAGTGGAAGGGCAGTTTCTATCCCTCGGATCTGCCCGGGGCGAAGATGCTGCCGTACTACGCCGCGCGCTTTCCGACCGTGGAGATCAACTACACATTTTACCGGATGCCGAACGAGAAGCTCGTGAGCGGCTGGGCGGCGCAGACGCCGTCGCCGTACCAGCTGACGCTCAAGGCACCGCGCCGGATCACGCACGACAGTCGCTTGAGGAACTGCGGGTCGCTCGTGAGCGGCTTTTGTCAAGTGGCCGGCACGCTCGGCGACCAGCTCGGCGCGCTCCTGTTTCAGTTGCCGCCGAACCTGAAGAAGGACCTCGCGCTGTTCGACGCGTTCCTCGGCGAGCTGCCGCCGAAAGCGCGCGCGGCCTTCGAGTTCCGCCACGCCTCGTGGTTTGACGACGAGATCTTCTCGCGCCTCGCCGCGCGCAACCTCGCGCTGTGCGTGGCCGACAGCGGGAAGCTGTCGACGCCGGTTCGCGTGACGGCCGATTACGCGTACTTTCGACTTCGCGACGAAGGCTACACGCCGGACGACGTCGCGCGCTGGGGCGAGACGATCGCGCGCGACACCGCGTCGTGCCGCGACGTGTTTGTCTACTTCAAGCACGAGGAAGAGGGAAAGGGCCCCGAGTTCGCCCGGCTGCTGATGGACCGCCTGCGACTCGGCTAGGATTTCGGGGCCGGCATCGTGACAAGGAGGAGAGTGTGCGCGCACGCATCCAGTTGTCCGTCTTCATCGTCTGCGTCTCGTGGGCCTCGTCTGTGTTCGCACAGAATTGGAGTTTCGACGCGCGGAAGATCGCGCTCGGCGGCGTTGGAACGACGGACAATCTCGGCACCGAGATGATCGACGAACAGCGGCCCTATCGATCCATCGTGCTGCCGTTCGGGCTCTTTCAGATCGCCAGCCGCACCGGCGTCTTCGATCCGAGCTCCAGCCAGTTCGATCCAATCCGCGCCATCGAATACGCGGCGAGCCCGCTGCACTACGTCGTCAACCGCGACGACAGTGACGTGCGCAACGCGGTTCTCGCCCGCGATCTCAACGTGTACCGCGGGTTCACGCCGCCCAACTCGATCCTCGCGGAGGGTCTCACGGCGCCGAGCTGGGGCGGCACGATCAAGGTGTACCGCGGAGGCGGCGGATCGTTCCAGGGCGTGTATGTCGGCGCCGGCCCCTACCTGTCGATGCGGACGACCGCGGCCATTCCGGCACAGTTGACCGACATCCTGTCGAGCGGCACGACCGTCGCCGTGCCGAAAAACATTTCGTTTCCGCAGATCACAGACGATTCGCTCGGGCAAGTGGCGATGGCCGTGACCGGCGGGTACCGCGGCCGATTCGCAGTGGGCGGTCTCGGCGGCTCGGAGCGCGACGGCGTGTACGTGGCCGTGAACTACAACTACCTGCGCGGATTCCGCTATGAGAACACGCACCTGGGCGTGCGCCTCGACACGGATGCCTCGGGATCGTTGACAGTGAATCCGCTCCTCCCGTCGCCCGTGATCGCCACGCGACAGTACGCGACGGGCGGTCAGGGATTCGCGCTCGACTTCGGCGTCGGCGCGGTGGTCGATCACTGGGAAGTCGGCTTCGGCGCCAAGGGCATCGCGAACCGCATCGACTGGACCGGCGTGCAGCAGACGACGTACTCGCTCGGCGATCCGAGCAAGCCGCTCTTGAGTACCCTCCTCTCGTCTGGAAACGCCACCTTTACGAGCTTTGGTCCCGTGGCCGTCGCGGATGCGCGCGCGGAACTGCCGGTGGACTACCGCGGCAACCTGGGGTATCACTCGAACGCGTGGTCGGCGCTCGCCGACTACGGGCAGGGACTGCAGGGCACGTCGTTTCACGCGGGATTCGAGCAGCGGCTCAGCGTCATCGATCTGCGCGGCGGGATGCGGTACTCGAGTGAGATCTGGAATCCGTCGGGCGGCATTGGGATCAACGTGGGCCGGCGCATCGGACTGGACGTGGCCGCGTTCGGCACGAGCGCGAATCTCGAACGCACGCGGCACGTCGCGCTCGCCGCGTCGATTCGCATCAATAGCAGACGGTAGCTGGACGACGTACGCCGGCCAGCGGGTCCGAAAGGACCCGCCCTACATCTTCTCGCTCAAATCCTCGCGCCACGATTTGGCCAGTCTCGCGACGAATTCCACGATCTGATTCTCGGCCCAGTAGCCGTCGTCGTCGCCGGACTTCGGGCCGACGAAGCCGCAATGCCCGCCGTGCGCGGACACGCGGAGATCGATGTACGGCTGGCGGACGATCGTCGGATCGCGGAACGGGTCGGACGGCACGAACGGACGGCGGGAACGCGCCGTACTCGCCCGCGAGCTTCAACGCCAGGTTGCCGCCGAGCGAGTAGCCGGCCACGGCGATGGCGGACAATCCGTCGACCCGCGTCAACTCGTGCATCACGTGCGCCGCGTCGGCGGTCAACCCCGAATGGAAGAGACCTTCCGCGAGATGTTCAGTGTCGCCGCAGTTGCGTTGGTTGAGGCGCACGACGTTCATGCCGCGTTCGAATGCCTTCGCCGCGAGGCCGCGCATGTAGTGCGCGTCGCTCGACCCGTTGAGGCCGTGCAGCGCGAGCAGCGTCGGCCGCTCCCACGCGCGGGCCTGCCAATGACAATCGGCGACCACTCGTGTCGCCGGCGCGACCTCGAACAGGCGCTGCGTGGACGGCGGCAGCCGGGGAAAGTACCGCGGGTTGCCCCACGCGTAGAGCGTCATCCAGTGACCGTTGGT
>JACPZV010000538.1 GCA_016195295.1 Acidobacteriota bacterium | reverse complement strand
GCGAGCTGGCGCGCGCGCTGAAGGATTCGGGCGTCGATATCGCCTCCTCTCCGCTCGGGCCCGCCGCGTTGGCCGGTCTGATCGCGTTGATCGAAAACGGAACGATCAGCGGTTCGATCGCGAAAGGCGTCTTCGAGAAGATGTTCGCGAGCGGACGGACCGCGGACGAGATCGTCGCGGCCGAGGGACTGATCCAGATCACAGACGAGGCGCAGATCGCTCGCCTCGTGGCCGACGTGCTCGCGAAGCACTCGGACGCCGTCGCACAATACCGGGCCGGCAAGACGACGACGTTTGGATTCCTCGTCGGCCAGGTGATGAAGGCCGCGGGCGGCAAAGCCAATCCGAAGCGCGTCAACGATCTCCTGAAGCGCGCGCTAGAGGCGTGATATGCTGTGCGCACCTTCGGGGACAGTCCGACTCAGTTGATAGAGACTTCCCACCTTTCCAAGTTTTACAGCCGCGGCGTCTACGCGCTGCGCAATCTCTCGCTCACCGTCGACAAAGGCGAGTTCATGTTCCTGACCGGCCCGAGCGGCGCCGGCAAGTCGACGTTTCTCCGTTTGCTGTTGCGTGAGGATCTGCCAAGCGAGGGTGACCTCAGGGTGCTCGGTCGAGACTTGAAGACGCTCCGTCCGTCGCAAGTGCAGGCCTATCGCCGAAGCGTCGGCTTCGTGTTCCAGGATTTTCGTCTCGTGCCGCGTTTCAGCGTTTTTCAGAACGTGGCATTCGTGATGCGCGTCCTGGGACTGCCGCTGGTGACGCAGCAGCGCAAGACCTTTCAAGTGCTCAAGTGGGTGGGCCTGCAGCACCGGATGAACGCGTATCCCGAGGAGTTGTCGGGCGGAGAACAGCAACGGATCGCGATCGCGCGCGCGCTGGTCAACGAACCGCAGCTCATCCTGGCTGACGAGCCGACTGGCAACCTCGATCCGGATCTGTCGCTCGAAATCATGAACCTGTTCCGCGAGATCAACGCGCGCGGCACGACGGTACTCGTCGCCACGCACGATCGTGAGCTGATTCGTCGCGTCGGCCGCCGATCGATCACGCTCGATCACGGCCAGGTCGTCGAGGTGGCCTGAACGTCCATGCGCGCGTTGCGGTATGCGTTCGACGAAGCCGTCGCCAGTCTCGGGCGTGGATGGCACTCCGGGTTGCTGTCCACGGCCACTATCGCGCTCGCGCTGTTCGTCCTCGGCGGATTCCTGATCGTGACCGCGAATCTCGAACGCCTCGGTGCGGAGTGGAGCGGTGCGGCGGAGATGTCCGTGTACCTGCGGGACGACGTGACCGAGGCCCAACGCCAGTCGATTGACGCCGCGCTCGCGCCGAGCCGCGTCGTTGCCGCACACGAGTACGTGTCGAAGGCCGAGGCATTGGCTCGATTCAAGCGGACGTTCGGCGATTTGGCGACGGCCATCGACACGTTGGGCGACAACCCGCTGCCCGCGTCCTTTGAAGTGCGCCTGCGCCCAGGACCGGCCGCCGCCGAAGGACTGGAGTCGCTCGGTCGCCGTCTTCAGCAAGTACCGGGCGTCGTCGATGTTCGGTACGACCGGCAGTGGCTGGACCGACTGTTGTCGGCCGTCGCCATCATTCGCGGCGCCGGCCTGGTGCTCGGATCAGTCCTGACATTTGCCGCCGCGTTGACCGTGGCCAACGTCGTCCGGCTGGCGTTGTACACGCGGCGTGACGAGTTGAACATCATGCAGTTGGTGGGCGCTCCGCAGGTCTACGTCCGCGGGCCGTTCGTGATGGAGGGCATGCTCCAGGGCGGGATCGGCGCGGCGTTGGCGCTCGCCGGACTGGCGGCCGCGTTTCTGGCGTTGCGCGCCCGGTATCTCGTTCCGCTGGCGTCCGCCATCAACCTGACGTCCGTGCACTTTCTGCCGTTAAGTCTGTGCGTCCTCCTCGTGGCGGGCGGAATGGCGGTCGGGTGTCTCGGCGGACTCGTTGCGGCGTGGAAGAGCTAAGGCGCCACACGAATCGGTGTCCGCGCGCCAGCTTACAGAATCTTGACACCCGTTTTCTGGCGGCACTACACTGGAGCTATCGCGCCCGACGATTCAACTCCGAGGACCTGCATGCCACGCTTGGTTCGTGCTTCAAGGCCGATTAGCGCGCAGCACCCCATCGCAGAGTTTTACCGGGAAGAATTCGCCAGGCATCACCGATGTCTTCAGCAACAGCGCCCCTATTATTCGGAGAGCGCCATCACGGATGTTGAGGCCGCGCTCACGAAGATCATGGGACAGTTGGAACAACTTTCCGCCCGAGACAACGCCCCACAATTGGTCAGTTCACTCCTGAAAAAATTCGACGTCGTGACCGGGCTTTCAGCCTGGTCGGACCCCAGACAGACCCACTGACACGTTCGCAATCGGATCTTCGACGCGATCTCCTGGCGATTGTCCGGGCCGGGATACGTGCGGCCGCTCCGGCGCCACTCGTGGAGCGTGCGTTGGCGGCTGATGCGGTGCCTGGCGGGCGCCTGGCGCCGCTCGTGCGAATAGTCGCCGCCGGGAAAGCGGCGCCTGAGATGGCGTCCGCCGCGACGCGACGGTTGGGCTCGACCGTTCGCGGCGGACTCGTGGTCGGCGCGACGCCGGCGCCGGTGCCGGACGGTCTTGCGTTCGTTCTGGGCGGGCATCCGGTGCCCACTGCGGGAAGCGAGGACGCAGGTCGTCAAGCGCTCGCCATTGCCGAATCGCTCGAGCCGCAGGAGACGCTGCTCGTCCTGCTGTCGGGTGGAGCGTCCGCGCTGATGGCGGTGCCGGCCGAGGGCGTCACGCTCGACGACAAGCGCCGCGCCACCGAGCGATTGCTTCGAGCCGGCGCCGACATTCACGCGCTCAACACCGTTCGAAAACATCTCTCCGCGATCAAGGGCGGATGGCTGGCCGCGCGCACGCGCGGCGGGTGTCGCGCGCTGGTGATTTCCGATGTCGTCGGCGACGACGCGAGCGTCATCGCGTCGGGACCGACTGTCGGGGATTCCAGCTCCTTTCAGGACGCGCTGGACGTGTTGTGGAGGTTCGGTGGAGAGGCGACCTATCCACCGCCGGTGGTGTCGCGGCTGCGGAGGGGCGCCGACGGCGCGATGCCCGATACGCCCACGCCCGATGACTCACGGCTGACTCGCGCGAAGACGAGGGTGATCGGATCGCGTCGAGACGCGATGGCCGGCGCGTCGAGGGAAGCGCGGTCGCTCGGATATCGCGTCGTGCAGATCGACGACGCCGTGGTCGGTGACGCGCGTACCACCGCCGTGTCGCATTTGCGTGCGGCGCTGGCGCGCGCGGCCGATGTGCGCCGGCCCGCGTGCATCGTGTCGAGCGGTGAAACGACGGTGCGCGTGACGGGGCGGGGACTCGGGGGTCGCAATCAGGAATTCGTGCTCGCGGCCGCGGAAGCCTTGGGGACGGGTCTCGGCGTCAGCGCAGGCCGAGACTCGTCCCCGATTATCCTCGCGAGTGTCGGCACCGACGGGATCGATGGTCCGACGGACGCCGCGGGCGCGGTCGCGGATTCGACGACGCTCGACCGCGCGCGTCTCGCGGGGCTGATGCCCGACACATTCCTTGCGGACAACAACGCCTACGCGTTCTTCAAAACGCTGGGCGATCTCATTCACACGGGGCCGACCGGCACGAACGTCGGCGACCTCCAGATAGTTCTGTTAGCCTAACCTCAAATGCTTTCACGCGATCATGTGCTCGCGCTGATGCGGGAGCGGGTGCACCATCCCGCCGGCATGCGCGAGCTTCTTCAAGTTCTCAAGGTCCCGCGCGACGAACGCACGACGTTCAAGCGCCACATCAAGTCGCTCGTCGCCTCAGGCGAGCTCATTCACATGCGCGGGCATCGTTTTGGTTTGCCCGAGAAGATGGACCTCTACGTCGGCCGTCTGCAAACGCACCCGGCCGGCTACGGGTTCGTGACGCCTGAGCGTGCGCTCGACGCGGGCGGCGACATTTACATCCCTGGGCCCCATCTCAACGAGGCGATGCACGGCGACCGCGTCGTCGTGCGCATCGAACGGATCAAAGAAGGCGGACGCGCCGAGGGGCGGATCATTCGCATCCTCGAGCGCGGCAACGAACGGATCGTCGGACGCTACGAGCGCGACGATGCGGCCCGTGCCGGGTCGAGGGCCGACGGGGCGGGGTCCGTCGTGCCGTTTGATCGCCGCGTGCTGATGGACATCCTCGTGCCGCCGGGCCAGGAGGGCGGCGCCTCGCCCGGCGAGATGGTGATCGTCGAGTTGACGCGCTGGCCGACGTCGACGCGCGTCGCGAGCGGCCGCGTGGCCGAAGTGCTCGGCGACATCGATACGCCCGGCGTCGATACGGACATCATCATCCGCAAATGGGGAATTCCTGACGAGCATGCGGCCGACGCGGTCGCCGAGGCCGTGCGCCTTGGAACCGTGGTGTCGGAGCGCGACATACGTGGCCGCACCGACTT
>JACPZV010000537.1 GCA_016195295.1 Acidobacteriota bacterium | reverse complement strand
CGACCACGGCACGGCCGTGATCTTTGAGGACGCGCCAGATCTCCCGAAACACCTTTGGCTTGTCGGGCGACAGATTGACGACGCAGTTCGAGGTCACGACGTCGGCGGTACTATCGTCGATCGGAATCGACTCGAGGAAACCGCGCCGGAACTCGACGACGTCCCAGCCGAGTGTGCCGGCGACGCGCGGGCGGCAGTCGTTCGCCACGTTCAGCATCGCTTCCGTCATGTCGATGCCGTACACGCGGCCCTGGGATCCCACCTTCTTCGCCGCGATAAAGCAGTCGATGCCCGCGCCAGACCCAAGGTCGACCATCGTCTCTCCCGGCGCGAGCGCCGCGGCCGTCACCGGGCTGCCGCAGCCGTAGAATCGCTCGACCACCTCGCGCGGGATGTGCGCGAGATCGGACTCGTCCGGGCGCACCGGACAGCACAGCTCCGCCTGAGGCTCCTCGGCGGCATGGCCATAGAACTCACGGACCAATCCGCGCGACCGCTGAATGACCTCCTCCGACAGCACGCACGCCGAATGTGTGGTCCGCACGATGGCATCCTCGTCGTGCAACGTCCGCTCCCCCATCGCCCGGAACACCACGGGCCGATCGAAACCTGAGCGCGGCTGCACGGTGGCGCGGCCCTCCGCCGCCATTTCCGACCAGGCGTCCGCCGCCAGTCCTTTGTAGAGATCGCAGTAAGGATCGTGTCCGACGAAGCTGCGCGTGGCCCAGTAGCCGTGCTCGACGTCGCCGCCGCCGCACAGGAATTTTAGCGAGCAGGTCCGGCACAGCGGCTTGCGCTCGACCGTGGCCCCGCGCAGCTCGCGGCAGACGGCGCTCTCCTTCCAGATCTGATCGAGCGACGCGGTGCCGAGGTCGCCGCATCGGAGTTGCGACACGCCGGCCATCGATGCCGAGGGATAGACGCAACCGTCGGTGTAGACACAGAGGCTGTTCCAGCCCGCCCCGGCTAGATCGTTTTTCACGCCGGCCCGGCCGTCCAGGCGTAAACGAAACTCTTCGACGTTGTCGATCGTGATCCCCATTTCGGCGGCGACGGCCCGGCCACGGCGCACGGCGGCGAGCATCACCTCGGCCGCCGGCAGGTCCGCGAACGGTCCATTCAGCACGCGCCCGCGGCGGTGCGGCCACAGCAGGTGTACGTTCCGGACGTCAAGCGTTGCTGCCAGCCGAACGAGCGCTTCGACATCGTTCACGTTGTGCGCGAGCACCACCATCGTGACACTCGGCCGAAGACCGGCTCTGACGGCCTCCCGGACGCCCGCCACGATCCTGTCAAAGGTTCCGGCGCCACGGATCGGATCGTTCGTCTCGGCCGACGCGCCGTCGAGGCTGACCTGCACGCGCAACCGGTCTCCTGCGAGCGCCGCGAGGCCGTCGAGTCGGTCGCCTTTGAACAGCGTGCCGTTGGTCAGGATCACCAGCTCCCGTTGATGGTGCTCGACGATGCGCCGCGCGAGGTCCAGCGCGTCGGGGCGCGCCAGCGGCTCGCCGCCGGTGAAGAAGAACCGCTCGACGCCGAGCGCAGCGCCCTGATCGATGGCGTCCAGCAGGCGGTCGGTCGGCAGCCCCTGCGCCCGGTCGGGCCCCGAGGACACAAGGCAATGGGCGCATGCCAGATTGCAGAAATCGTTGACATGCAGCCACAGCTCGCGGAGATGGTCGGTCTGCAGGTACGCGGAGCGCCCGAGATACGGCACCGGCACCGCGCCGTCGGTGGAGACGAAGTTATGGCGCAACGTGTCGCGCGCGAATGTCTCGACGTGCAGCCACGCCCGGGCCACGTCGAGACCGGTTTCCGACGCGTAGGTCGACACGACGTCGCGCAGCGGCGTCTTGCCGTCGAGCAGGGCCAGCAATCGGATGCCGCGCTCGTCGGTGACCACCCAGTTCGGCTTCGCGGGATCGAGCGCGACGAGGGCGCCCGGGAGCCGCGTGGTCGTGTAGGCCGGAGCTCGAAGCGTCGCCGTGTCGTCGAGCGCGAGCGGAATCACCGGGTCCATCTGAAATACCTTTCCATCAGTCCACGCACCATGGGCGTCAGCAGCGATCGACGGTACTGATCACCCGCCTTGCGCAGCGCTTCGGCCAGCGTCGGATAGGGGTGAATCGTCGACGATAGATCCGTGAGAGTCCCGCCGTGCTTCAACACATACGCGGCCTCTGCAATCATCTCGCCGGCATGCGCCGCCACGATCGTGCAACCGAGCAGTCGCCCGCGCTCGTGGTGCACGCGCACGAATCCTTTGGCGTCCTCATCGAGGACCGCGCGATCGACGTCAGCCAGATCGACCGTGATCGTCTTCACGTCGTGCCCTTTCTCACGGGCCTCCGCCTCGTGCATGCCGACGTGCGCGATCTCCGGGTCGGTGAAGGTGCACCACGGGATGACGAGTGCACTCGCGCGCCGCCGGCCATAGAACAGCGCGTTCTGAATGACGATGCGGGCGAGTGCGTCAGCGGCGTGGGTGAACTTGAACGCCGAGCAGACGTCGCCCGCGGCGTAGATGCGCCGGTTCGACGTCTGAAGCCGATCGCTGACGACGACACCGGTCTTGGAGATCTCCACGCCGGCGACGTCGAGGCCCATCCCCTCGACGTTCGGCGCGCGGCCCGCCGACACGAGGACGTGATCCCCGATGACCTCGCCGGCGCCGGATCCGTCGCGACGCTCGTAGCGGACCCTCACGCCACCCGAATCGGCCAGCGCTTCGGTGAGGGTCACGCCGAGCTCCAGCCGGACGCCGTCCGCGATGAGCCGGCGCTGCACGATGGCGGCCGCGTCGGCGTCTTCACGCGGGAGCACGTGCGACCCGCGTCCCAGAAGCGTGACGTCGCTGCCGAACCGGGCGAACGCCTGGGCCATTTCGCAGCCGATTGGCCCCGCGCCGATCACGGTCAGTCGCCGCGGCAGCTCGGTGAGCCAGAACAGCGTTTCGTTGGTGAGGTACCGGACGTCCGCGAGTCCGGGCACGGGCGGAGCGATCGGGCGGCCGCCCGTCGCGATGACCGCGCGATTGAACGCGAGCGTTGCTCCGGCGACGTCGAGCGTGCGCGTGCTGCTGAATCTCGCGTCACCGAAAAAGACATCAACGCCCGCCTG
>JACPZV010000527.1 GCA_016195295.1 Acidobacteriota bacterium | reverse complement strand
TGTGTGGACCCACGTCCGCGCGCAGGAATACGCCGGGAGAACAAAGTAGGACGGGTCCTTTCGGACCCGCCGGGTTTTCTGAAATGTAGGGCGGGTCCTTTTGGACCCGCCGGGTTTTCTGAAATGTAGGGCGGGTCCTTTTGGACCCGCCGGAGCGCAAATGAAACTCGGTCTCTTTACTCCGGTCTTCGGCACCCTGAAGGCGAGCGAGATGCTCGCGAAGGTGAAGGCGCTCGGCCGCATTCAGGCGATCGAGCTCGGCACCGGCGGCTGGCCCGGACGCGATCACCTGGACGTCGACGCGCTGCTCGACGACGCGACGCGCGTCCGCGAGTACCGGCAGATGGTCGCCGACGCGGGTCTCACGATCAGCGCGCTGTCGTGCCACGGCAATCCCCTTCATCCCGACCGCGCGACCGCGCGCGTCGCCGACGACCTGTTCCGCAAAACGGTCCGGCTCGCGGAGCAGCTCGCGGTGCCGACCGTCGTGACTTTCTCGGGCTGTCCCGGCGACTCCGACGACGCCAGGCATCCCAACTGGGTCACCGTGCCGTGGCCGCCGGAGTTTCTCGACGTGCTCGAGTGGCAGTGGGAGAAGAAAGCGATCCCCTACTGGTGCGGCGGGGCGCACTTCGCGGCGGACCATGGCGTCAAGGTCGCGCTCGAGGCGCATCCGGGCTTCATCGTCTATAACGTCGAGAGCGCGCTCCAGCTGCGGCAGGCCGTCGGCGCCAACCTCGGCGTCAATTTCGATCCCAGCCACTTCTTCTGGCAGGGCGTCGACGTGCCCGCCGCGATCCGCGCGCTCGGCGACGCGATCTTCCACGTCCACGCGAAGGACGTTGCGCTCGACCGGCAGAACGTCGCCGTCAACGGCGTCCTCGACACGAAATCGTATCGCCGCATGGCGGAGCGCTCGTGGCTGTTCCGCAGCGTCGGCTGGGGGCATGACGAGCTCGAGTGGAAGCGCATCGTCAGCGCGCTGCGGCTCGCCGGGTACGACTACGTGATGAGCATCGAGCACGAAGACGCGCTCGCGTCGGTCGACGAAGGATTGCGCGCGGCGATCGATCTCCTGTCGCGCGTGATTCTCACTGAGCCCCCGGTTGACGCATGGTGGACCTAGCGCGGGTTCATGGTTCAGGGTTCAGCGTTCATGGTTCTTGGTTCGGTTCGCGCCCCTGCGGTCCGAATCGCAAAACCGGAACTTCGAACCCAGAACCGAGAACCCTGAACCCTGAACTTCTGAACCCTGAACCCCATGACATCCACGACTCGTTTCAAGCTCTCGCTCCTGATGTTTCTTCAGTACTTTGTCTGGGGCGCGTGGTACGTGACGATGGGGACGTGGCTCGGCGAGACGCTGCACTTTTCGGGCGAGCAGATCGGGCTCGCGGCCGGGACAACGGCGCTGGCCGCGATGATTTCTCCGTTCTTCGTCGGCATGGTCGCCGATCGGTTCCTGGCGACCGAGCGCATTCTGGCCGCGCTGCACGTGATGGGCGGCGTCGTGCTGGTCTTTGCTTCCACGCAGACGACGTTCGGGCCGTTCTACGTCGTGCTGCTCGTCTACACGCTGTGCTACATGCCGACGCTCGCGCTCAGCAACTCGCTGTCGTTCCGGCAGATGGACGATCCCGGTCGCGAGTTTCCGCCCGTCCGCGTGCTGGGGACGATCGGCTGGATTGTCGCCGGGCTCGTCATCGGCACGCTTAGGCTCGAGGCGACGGCCGTGCCGCTGAGGATCGCGGGCGGCGGGTCGATCGCGCTCGCCGTGTTCTGCCTCGCGCTGCCGCACACGCCGCCGCTCGAGACGACGAAGTCCAGCCGCGTCACGCTGGGCGGCGTACTCGGCCTCGACGCGCTGAAGCTGATGGGCGAACGATCCTTTGCCGTGTTCGTGATCGGATCGTTCCTCATCTGCATCCCGCTGCAGTTCTACTACGCGTTCGCGAATCTCTTTCTCAACGAGCTGAACGTGACGAACGCGGCGGGGAAGATGACGCTCGGCCAGATGTCCGAGATCTTCTTCATGCTCGTGATGCCGTGGTTCTTCCGCCGGCTCGGCGTGAAGTGGATGCTGATCGTCGGGATGGCCGCGTGGATGACGCGCTACGCGCTGTTCGCGTTCGGCACGCACGCCGACCTCGTCTGGATGCTCTACGGCGGCATCCTGCTGCACGGAATCTGCTACGACTTCTTCTTTGTGACCGGTCAGATCTACGTTGACACGAAAGCGCCGCCTGACTTGCGCGCGGCCGCGCAGGGCTTTATCGCGTTCGTCACGCTGGGCGTCGGGATGTTCATCGGCTCGTGGGCGTCAGGACGCGTCGTCGACCGCTTCGTCGCCGGATCGACGCACGACTGGCATCGCATCTGGCTCCTGCCGTCGGCCGGCGCGGCCGCCGTGCTCATCCTGTTTGCGTTGTTCTTCAGATCGGGCGAAGCGACGTCGTGATCGACGTGCGGTGAAGGAGGACACATGACCGTTGGATTCGAATCGCTGCGGGAGCAACTCCGGCGGTGGGTGCTGGTGATCGGCGTCGCCCAGGTGCTGTTCGGCTGCCTCGTCGGTTTTATTCCGCCCACAGCCGTGTCATGGTTTCGCGGCATCGTCATGGCGCATATCGAGTTCACGGCCAATGGCGTCCTGATGATCGCGATCGGCTTGCTCGCGCGGGAGATGCGCCTGGGCGCCGGCGCGCTGAAGGCGTGGTTTGTGACGCTCCTGATCGGAACCTGGACCAACGGCGGTGCCGGCCTCGCCGGCGCCTTCATCGGGCAATCGTCGAGCCTGATGCCGACGCTCAACCAGCAGTTTCCCGCGCCGGGCGGCGCCGACAACCCCATCGTCACGGGACTGCTCATGGTCTGCGGCGTGACCATCGTGATCGCGCTCGTCCTGACGCTCGTCGGACTGGTCCGCCACAAGCCTCAGGTTCCTACCGCGGTATAATCCACGCCGTTTCATCCGCAATCGCTCACACAAGAACACCGGTCGTCGACCGCGAAGGTCCACACTCACGCGTTACGGAGGACATCCCATGAGAAACGGTTCGAAGTATCCGCGCTGGATCGTCACGTCTCTGTCCGTTGCCGTGAGCGTGGTGTGTCTCGCCGCCGACGGACCGAAAGCCGCACACATCAACCGGGCAATCGATCTGCTCGCGCAGGGACAGCCGATCTACTACACAGGCTCGCACGAAGGCACCGACGGCAGCTTCGAGCAGGGCGTCAAGGACGCGCAGACGTGGGCGGACTACATCAGCTACGACATGGAGCACGCCCCGTTCGACGTCAAGGGCCTCGCCGACTACATGCGTGGCCTCGCGAAGGGCGGCCCGACGCGCAGCGGCCATCGCACGCCGGCCGTGATCGTCAACGTGCCCGTGAACGGGACCGACGAGGCGACCGTCCGCGGCAACGCGTGGATGTTCCAGCAGGTGCTCGCGACCGGCGTTCACGGCGTGTTGCTGTGCCACGCCGACACGCCCGGAGCAGTCCGCGCGTTTGTCGAGGCGGTCCGGTTTCCCGCCAACGGCGGCCGCCGCGGCGTTCACGGCAACGTGACCGCGGCGCGCATCTGGGGCATCTCGGCCGACGAGTACGCCGAGAAGGCCGACGTGTGGCCGCTGAATCCGAAAGGGGAGCTGCTCCTCGGCCTGAAGCTGGAGGACAAGTACGCGCTCGAGAACGCCGATGCCAACGCGAAGGTCCCCGGCATCGCGTTCGCCGAATGGGGACCGGGCGACATGGCGTTCTCGCTC
>JACPZV010000526.1 GCA_016195295.1 Acidobacteriota bacterium | reverse complement strand
CGCGCGCCGGCCCCGCCATCACGACGATGAGGTAGCCGGGAATCAGGATGGACATCATCGCGCAGAGGCGTCCGATCATCGCGCTCAGCGGCAGCACTGGCAACCCGGTGACGGCGGCGAGGGTCGTCACGGGAATCCCGATCGATCCGAAGGCGACGGGCGCGGTGTTGGCGAGCAGGCAGATGCCCGCCGCGTAGAACGGATTGAAGCCGAGGCCGGCCAGCATCGCGCCGGACACGGCGACGGGCGCGCCGAAGCCGGCGGCCCCTTCGATGAACGCGCCGAACGAGAACGCGATGAACATCGCCTGCAAGCGCCGGTCGTCGGTCAGGCTGCCGACGGAGTCTTTGATGATCTCGAACTTGCCGGTGTCCACCGCGAGGCGGTAGAGCATGATCGAGGCGAACACGATCCACGCGATCGGGAAGATCCCGTACGCCGCGCCGTACAGCGTCGAGACGACGGCGAGCGGCACGGGCATTCCGTAGACGGCGAGCGCGACGACCATCGCCGACCCGAGCGCGGCCAGCGCCGACATCCAGGCCGGCTTGCGCCAGATGCCCAGCATCAGGAACAGCACGACAATCGGAATGGCGGCGACGGGGGCCGACAGTCCCAGACTTCCGCCCACGGGTTCGTAGTTGTGCTGCCACATGGACGCGCATTATGTCCTATGATTCACCCATGAAAAAGATCTCCCTCGCCACGAGCCTCGCCGTCCTGGCCGCGTTTCTGGGCGTGTCCGTCGCCACGCCTCGTCCGGCGTTGGCGCAGGCGCCCGCGAAGACCCCTGGAAACATCGAGGCGCTGCACTTTCATCACGTCCATCTGAACTCGGTCGACCCGAAAGCCGCGGCCGAGTACTACCCGAAGCCGTTCGCGTTGTCCGCGACGAAGACGACGTACAACGGGTTCGAGGCGGTGAAGACCGGCAACATCTACATCCTGTTTACCAAGGTCGCCACCACGCCGCAGAACGAATTGACGGGCCCCCAGACATCGGTCTGGCATTTCGGCTGGAACACGCCGAACTCGCGTCAGTACGACGAAAAGTTCCGCGCGATGGGCCTGACGATCGCGCAGATGTGGGACGCCGCCGACGGCAAGCTGGTCGACATGTCGAGCGACGTCTTGCCAGGCTTGCCGACGCAGGAACAGATTCTGGAAATGCGCGCGAAGGGCACGCAGCCGACGCGCGAGGGCGGGTTTGGATATCTGCGCGGTCCCGACGGCGCGATGATTGAGAACGCGCAGGCGGGAACGACGGAACGCTTCAACCACGTGCACATGTACCACGAGCATCCGGTGTGCGCGATGCAGTGGTACGTGGAGCATCTCGGCGCGAGGATGCCGCAGGGCCGAGGCCGCGGTGGCGCCGCGGCGGACGCGCCGCCCGCCGGCGACTGCCACACGAAGGCGTATGCGCCGCCGACGTGGCCGTCGTTCGCCAAGACCGGGTTCGTCCGCGACCCGGCCGGCGGCGTGAACTTCGACGACATCTCCATTTCGATCCGGCCGTGGCCGGGCGGCGGGCTCGTCAACACGCGCGGGAAAATTGTGGATCACTGGGCCTTGAGCACCGCGGACCTGACGGCGACCGTGACGCGGCTGAAGGGGGAGGGCGTGAAGTTCCTCGAAGAGATTCACCCGTGGGGCAACTCGCGGGCGGCGATGATCGAAGGCCCCGATCGGATTGCGATCGAACTGGTCGAGGTGAAGTGAACTAGAGGCGGCCTCCGACATTTTCGTTTCTCCATTCGCTGGCGAGCGACATCGTTGTCGCGTTCGCGACCTCATTCAACTGTTGACGCGCGCGTTTTTCCGCGTATCATGGCGGCAATCTCCACACAAAAGTGATTGCGGCGTCCGCGGTGCGCATCTTGCTTTTGACGATGACGAACCAATCAGGTCTTCTTCATCCTGAAACATGGGGAGGGGTGTATGAAACGTGTATGTGCGGTTGTGCTCTTGGCGCTCGGATTGGCCACGCCAGCGGCCGCGCAGCGGACGACCGGCGAGATCACCGGCAAGGTGGTCGATGAGTCCGGCAGCGTTCTGCCGGGTGTGACCGTCACGCTTCGTGGCGCCGGTGTCGCCGGAGCGCCGACGGTGGTGACATCCGAAACCGGGAGGTACCTCTTTCCCGTCCTGCCGCCCGGCAGCTACGACCTGGAGTACCAGATCGCCGGTTTCACGACCCTCAGACGCGAGGCGATTCCGATCGCCGTCGGCGCCGTGGTTGAACTGGACGTCGCGCTCAAGGTGGGCGCGCTCGAAGAGTCGGTGACCGTCTCCGGACAATCACCGGTCGTCAATCTGGCCTCGTCTCAGGTGAGCACCGCCTACAACCACGAATGGGTGCAGAACGCGCCCGTCAGGCGGTTTTCGTACTTCGATCTCATCAACTCCGCCCCCGGCGTCAGCGCGACGTCGAATGTCGGACAGAGCACGGCGGCGCAGTCGCTGGGGAACAGCACCAACGAAAACTCGTACCAAATCGACGGCACCGACATCAGCGCGACACCGTGGCCGAACACCGACGCCGTCGAGGAGGTCGAGGTCCTGCAGCTCGGCGCCTCGGCCGAATACGGCAACGTCCAGGGCGCCGTCTT
>JACPZV010000525.1 GCA_016195295.1 Acidobacteriota bacterium | reverse complement strand
GGATCGTAGAAGTCGTACGTCACCAGCATCGCCGGCAGCTCGGGCACGAATGACGCGGTGTACGGATTCCCGAAGAAGCACGTCACCAGCGGCGTGTTGGTCCGGTCCGTGGCCCGCGCCAGATCCTTCAGCACCTTGACCAGCTCCGGCGCGAGATCCATCCGTCCGCTGCCGGAGGTCGCGCGCACGAACACGGACACGACGACGGCGCCGTAGCGCGGGAGCACGCTGCGAACGAAATCGAGATCGGACGCCGGTGTGTGATCCGACACTTCGATCGCGGTGACCTGCGGCCACCGCTTCTTCAGCTCGGGAATAAAGGTGCGGCTCGGCGCCGCAATCTGCCACCCCGATGGGTAGTCGACGACCGACAAGTACAAGATCGGCGTGTCGCGCGGGACCGTGAGTGGGACGTTCCTGCGATCGTCCTTCACCAGCGTGACGGCGCGCGTGAACGCCTCCTGCGCGATCGCCTCGCGCGCGCGGCCGCCGACGCTGGCGGGCACCGCGTCGAGATCGACGGCGCGACGAAGATGCAGCCCGAGCGACGCCTTCGCGCGCAGCACGCGCTCGACGGATGAATCGAGCTGCGCCTGGCCGATCCGCCCGCTCGTCACAGCGCTCTTGATGCCGTTGAACGCGGCGATCGGATCCGGCGAGTGCAGCACCTGATCGGCGCCGGCCACCACCGCGCGGACGGCGGCCTCGCCTGGCGCGACCATCTTCGTGACGGCGTCCATCGACATCGAATCCGTGTAGACGACGCCGCCGAAGCCGAGCTCCCGCCGGAGCAGATCCTGGAGAATCGGCTTGCTGAACGTTGCGGGGGTGGACGGCGCCGGATCGAGCGCGGGCAATTCGATGTGCGCGGCCATCACCGCCTGCGCGCCCTGATCCACGCCGCGGCGGAAGGGCACGAGCTCGACGGCGTTCAAGCGCGAGCGATCGAAAGTGATGACCGGCAGGCCGAGATGACTGTCGACGTCCGTGTCGCCGTGGCCGGGGAAGTGTTTGATCGTCGCGATCATGCCGCCGTCGCGCGCGCCGGTGACGTACGCGCTCACCAGCGCCGACACGCGCGCGGGATCTTCGCCGTACGACCGGGTGTTGATCACCGGGTTGCGCGGGTTGTTGTTCACGTCCGCGACCGGCGCGAAGTTGACGTGGACGCCGACCGCGCGCGCCTCGAGGCCCGTGATCCGCGCTTCCTCGCGCACCAGCCGCGCGCCGTCCTCGCCGGGAATCGCGCCCATCGCCATCTGTCGCGGAAAGGTCGTCGCGCCGACCAGGCGGAAGCCGACACCGCTTTCAAAGTCGGCCGTGTTCATCAGCGGCACGGTCGACAGCGCCTGCAGCCGGTTGGTGAGAAACGCGACCGACAGCGGCTGACCGAGAATCACCGTGCCGTAGCCGGCGTTGAGCAATACAGAGGGCGCCGGGATCGAGGCGCCGAACACGTGGAAGCCGCCGACGTGGTAGTCGCGGACGAGCGTGGTGAGCGCGTCGAACGTGTCGCTGTCGGTGCTGAGATAGCTCGACTCGAACGACGGGACGATCAGCTGTCCGACTTTCTCGTCGAGCGTGAGCCTCTTCAGCGTCTGCGCGACCCACTGCTCGCCGGCGCGGTCGAGCGTAAACGGATCGCGCGGCGCGGCAAGGACCCCTGCCGCCGCAAGAAATGCAACCACGAAGACTCGAAGACACGAAGACGTACCAAATGTTCTTCTTCGTGGTTTCGTGGCTTCGTGGCCACAGGCGCCGCTCATGCGGGCGATGGTAACACGCGTCGCGCTACAATTGCGGCGTGTCAGTGGCTGAACACAAAGCGCGCGCGCCGCAGTCGGTGCGCTGCGTCATCGTCACGGTCAGCGACACGCGGACCGCGGGGACCGACCGCAGCGGCGACGCGATCGCGGATCTGCTGATCTCCGCGGGCCACGTCGTCTCCGGGCGCGTGATTGTGAAGGACGAGCCCGAGCTCGTGCGCGGAGCGGTCGAGCGGCAGCTGGCCAATCCCGACGTGCAGGCGATCGTGACGACTGGCGGAACCGGCATCACGTCGCGCGACACCACGTACGAGGCGATCACGGGGCTGCTCCAGAAGCGGCTCGACGGCTTCGGTGAATTGTTCCGCATGCTCAGCTACCAGCAGATCGGGTCCGCCGCGATGATGAGCCGCGCCTGCGCCGGTCTCGTCGCCGGACGAATCGTCATCGCGCTGCCCGGGTCGGAAGCCGCCGTGCGGCTCGCGATGGACAAGCTGGTCATTCCGGAACTCGGACACCTGGTGGAACAGGCGCAAAAGTAACGACATGGTTTATGCGTCCCTTTACGTCAACGATTCCTCTCGACGAAGCGCGGCGCCGCCTCGACGCGGCCGTGCGTCCGATCGCGCGGACCGAGCGTGTGACGCTCGATCACGCCGCGGGACGCGTCGCGGCCGCTGACGTCACGTCGCCGCTCGACGTGCCGCCGTTTGCGCGCTCGGCGATGGACGGCTACGCCGTCATTGCCGCCGACACCACGCGCGCGACGAAAACCGCTCCAGCACGATTGCGGCAACTCGACCGGATCTACACCGGACAGCTCTCGTCGGTCACCGTCGCTCCGGGCACGTGCGCCGAGATCGCGACGGGCGCGCCGCTTCCCTCCGGCGCGGATGCCGTGGTGATGGTCGAGGAGACCGCGAAGGCCGGCGACACGGAGATCCAGATCTTCGCGACGGCCACCGCCGGCCAGAACATCGGTCGCCGCGGCGCCGACATCACGGCCGGCGATCGCGTCGTCACGTCAGGCGACGTGTTGTCGCCGAGCCGCGTCGGCGCGCTCGCGGCGATTGGCTGCGTGGACATCGAGGTGTTCGCCAAACCGCGCGTCGCGATCCTGTCGACCGGCAACGAAGTCGTCGAGCCCGGACAGACGCTGGCGCCAGGACAGATCTTCGACGTCAACCGCTTCACGCTCGGCGCGATCGTCGCGGCGCACGGTGGCGCGCCCGAGCCGCATCGGCCCGCACAGGACACCGTCGAGGCTCTCGTCGAGGCGCTCGACGCGTGCGCGCACGCCGACCTCGTCGTGTTCTCGGGCGGGAGCTCGGTCGGCGAGCGCGATCTCGTCGTCGACGCGATTGCCGCGCGCGGCGAGATGATCTTTCACGGCATCGCGGTCCGGCCCGGCAAGCCGACCGCGTTCGCGCGCGTGAAGGGCACGCCGTTTTTCGGGATGCCCGGCAACCCGACGTCGTGTCTGTCGAACGCGTACATCCTGCTCGTGCCGTTTCTGCGCGCGATCGCGCGGCTGCCGCCGCCCGCCCCGCGCACCGTCCAGGCGCCGCTCGGCCGCCGCATCGTCTCGGCGGCGGGACGGCATCAGTTCTACACGGTCCGCTTGCGCGACGGCGTCGCCTACCCCGCCTTCAAAGGATCCGGCGACATCACGAGCCTGTCGCAAGCTGATGGCTATATCGAGATCGACGCCGATCACAGCGTCGTGGAAGAAGGCGCGATGGTGGTGGTCACGCTCTTCTGAGGGTGAATTGGGTAAGTGGG
>JACPZV010000544.1 GCA_016195295.1 Acidobacteriota bacterium | reverse complement strand
CGTGCCTCCCTGGCTGCTCGATCTGTTCGCGCGCTACGGCTACGCCGTCATTTTCGTCGGCGTGTTCCTGGAGAACATGGGTCTGCCGGTTCCCGGCGAGACGGTGCTGTTGGCCGGCGGCGCCCTGGCGCACTTGGGGTCGCTCTCGATCGAATGGGTCGTGGCCACCGCCATCGTCGCCGCGATCTTGGGCGACAACCTCGGGTTTTTCATCGGTCGTCGCGGCGGACGCGCGCTGGCGGAGCGTCAGGGATGGCGCGTGGGACTGACGCGCGCGCGATTGGCCGTCTTCGATCAATTCTTCCTCCGTTACGGTCCGGCGACCGTGTTCATCGCCCGCTTCGTGACGGGGTTGCGCGTGTTGTGTGCGGTGTTGGCGGGAACCAGCGAGCTCTCGTGGCCCACGTTTCTCTTCTATAACGCGACCGGCGCGGTGGTCTGGTCGACGACCGTTGCGGCCGCGGGCTACGCGCTGGCCCAAAGTTGGGAGCAGCTCGATCGTTGGATTAGCCGCGCCGGGCTTCTCGCGCTGGTGGCCGTTGGCGCGCTCGTCGTAATCGGCGCTCTCCGCGCGCGGCGACGGCAAGCATCATGATCACGCTGGCGTCCGGCGTTTCGTACGTTGACCTGCAGTTCCTCGGCACCCCTCGCATCATTGCGACCGTCGTGCTGCACGGCCCGGGGGGAGTCGCGCTGATCGATCCTGGTCCGTCGAGCACACTGCCCGCGCTGAACGCCGAGCTGGCGCGGGCCGGCATTGCGTGGCGGGACGTGCGGTCGATTCTGCTCACGCACGTTCACCTCGATCACGCGGGCGCCACGGGTTCGCTCGTGCGCGACCATCCGGGACTGCGGGTCTACGTGCACGAAAAGGGCGCCCCGCACGTCATCGACCCCGAGAAGCTCGTGGCGAGCGCCACCAGATTGTGGGGTGACGACATGCACCGCTTGTGGGGCGACATCCGTCCCGTGCCGGCCGGCAACCTCGTGGTCGTCAAAGGCGGGGAGCGGATTTCGGTCGGCGGGCGCGACTTCGAGATCGCGTACACACCGGGCCACGCCTCGCATCACGTCAGCTTCTACAATGCCGACACCGGGACGGCGTTTGTCGGCGACACGGCCGGCGTTCGGCTCGTTCCGGGCGGCTTCAATATGCCGCCAACGCCGCCGCCGGACATCGATCTCGAGGCGTGGCGCGAGAGCCTCACGCGTATTGGGCGCTGGCGTGCCCAGACGCTCTTCGTCACGCATTTCGGTCCGCACACGCCGGTCGGCGCCCACTTGACGGATCTGGCGGACACACTCGAGCTGACGAGCGGGATGGTCAAAGCGTCGCTCGCGAGAGCGGGGAGCGACGAGTCGCGCGAGGCGTGGTTCGCGGACGAAATCCGCCGCGAGCTGCGCCGCCGCATGACCGAGGCCGATGCGCGGGCGTACGAGGTGGCGGGACGATTCGATCTCAGTTGGCGAGGCTTGGCGAGATACTGGAGGAAACGACTCACGACTCACGACTAACGACTCACGACTACGCGGTGGCGCGTGTCTGTTCCACCGCGAGGCGGCGAGGGTCGATCATCAAACGTAGCGCGAGTCCCTGCGGCCGCGCCTGTTTGGGCGGCGCCACACGATACACGGCCGAGAGCACGCGGCCCTGCTGGAGAGAGGCGGGCAGGATCGCGGTCTGCCGGACGTCGGCCTCGAGCTGAAACTGCACGAGTCGGTAGAGCGGGATCGACAGCGGCGATTGGCATTCCACGTACACCCCGAAGTCACTCACGTCGCGGGTCACTACGGTCGCGAAGCGATTCGCGCCGCGCTGATCTTTCCAGATCAGTCGTGCCGGCAGCGCGACGGCGCGGCGTTCCGCGCTCCGTCTGTTGTGGTCCTGGTGTTTGGGCGTTTCGTTCGTGCAGATGTGGTTCACGCGAACCCCCGTCGGCGACTCCGACGTGCGCCACGTATCAAGGTCCGCGCCTAGTGCAACCGCGCGCAATTCGTGCGCTCGATCAAGGTCATAAGATATTGTTTATCAATTAGTTAAAGAAATTGTGCAGATGCCAAAGTATTCGTGCAAATAGGATACTTAGTATTCAGTTAAGGCAGAAACTGATTATTGTGTATCCACTCTAGCGGGTATCCGCCTCGACCCTGGTGTCGAGACCCAATCGTCTCATCTTCAGGTACAGGCCCCGGCGCGTCAGGCCTAGCACCCGCGCGGTTTCGGAGATGTTGCCGCCCGTGCGGTCCAGCGCGCTCTGGATCAGCTCCCGTTCGACGCTTTCGACCGCCGACGCGAGGTGCTGGTGAGTGGAGATCGATCGCCACGGCGCGACTGCGGTCGACGGTGACCGATGGGCAGTCCCGAGTTCTGGCGACAGATGGGCCGGCTCGATCGTCCCACCCGGCGCGCTGAGCGCCACGGCGCGCTGGATTTCGTTTTTCAGCTGCCGCACGTTGCCCGGCCACCAGTATTGCGAGAACACGTCCAGCGTCTCGGAACTGAGATGGATGTCGGGCTTGCCGAGTCGCTCGATCGCTTCCCGAAGGAAGAACGTGCTGAGGTGCGGAATCTCTTCGCGTCGTTCACGCAACGGCGGCACGTGAATGCGGATGACGGCCAAGCGGTAATACAGATCCTCGCGGAGCTTGCCTTCCGCCACACGTTGCTCCAGGTCCGCGTTGGTGGCGGCCAGCACGCGGACGTCGACGCGCTGTGGCTTGGTCTCGCCGATCGGCATGATCTCCTGCTGCTCGAGAAACCGCAGGAGCTTCGGCTGCACGTCGAGCGGCAGATCGCCGATCTCGTCGAGAAACAACGTGCCGCCCGTGGCCGTACGGACGAGGCCCGGCTGGTCGGACACGGCGCCCGTGAAGCTGCCGCGCCGGTGTCCGAACAGTTGACTGTCGGCCAGGTCGCGGCCGGTCGTCGTGCAGTTGTAGGGGAGGAACGTCGCGGCGCTGCGCTGCGATCCGACGTGGATGGCGCGCGCGACCAGCTCTTTTCCCGTGCCGCTCTCGCCGGTGATGAGCACGGTCAGGTCGTTGCCCTGCAGCCGCTGAATCTGCTCGACGACGTGCGTCATGGCTGCGCTGGCCGACAGGAATCCCGGCAAGAGCGGTTCGAGCGACCGATCGACCGCCAGCCCGGCGGGGGTCGCCGGCCGATCGCGCTCGGCGCACAACGCGAACCCCTGGCGCGCGACGGCGGCGATCATGCGCAACCGGCGCAGGATGGGATGGCCGATCGGCCGCGGCGACGCGACGAGAGCGAAGCGCGGGCCTTCTGGATCGCGGCCCAGCGGCTCGATGACCATGGTGCCGCGGCCGTACGACGAGGGGCCGTGCACGGCCGATCGCACGATCGCGCGGGCGGCCCCCGGCTCGCAACCGGCGGACGCGACGATGCGCACGTCGCCTCCGGCGATTTCGACGTACACCACGCCGCAGTCGGCCGCGGCAGCCTCGCAAAGCGCCGCCGCCGTTTCACGTCCCAGCAGTTCCGGGAGCGCCGCGGCATCCACGATCCGTCGCACGATGGCGTCGTCCGCATCGGCGGGCGAGATGATGTACTGGCCGGTGCCGACCGTGGTGAGCAGCGCCTGGGCGGCGCGGGTATCCTCCACATCGCGCTCGGCGCCCAGCTGCTGGAAGAGCGCCAGCGCCGTGTTCAGATGACGCTCGGCGACCGACCGCGCGCCGGTCTCCGCGACCAGGCGTCCGAGCGCGAGATGGCTCAGTCCCGACTGGTAGCGCTCACCGAGCAGATCGAGTAGCGTCGCGCTCTGCGAGAAGTCGTGATAGGCAGCGGCCGGATCGCCGCTTCTGGCGTGCAGCCCGCCCCGCAAACGGAGGAACTCCCCCCACGTGGCTGGCGCACTGGTCGGGTCCAAGCGGTCGGCGGCGGCCGCCAGTCGCCGTTCCGCGTCGACGAGGTGGTTGCCGGCGGTGAGCGCTTCCGCGGCGATGAGCGTCGCCTGGAGCGCGTCGAAAGGCGGGGCACCTGCCTCCAGAATCTCATCGGCGCCGGCGACGGCCTTGTCAAGCGTGCCGCCGCGCAGGGCGAGACGGGCGCCGAGCACGCGGACCGACCATTCGTACCAGTGACTCGTCTGGCGTCCGTAGGCGCCGAAGGCCTCGCTGGCACGGCCCAGAAAATCCGCGGCCGTTTCGTAGCGACCGCGAATCAGATGGATTTGCGCGAGCGTGTCGAACGCGGTGCCCGTCATTTCGTGAAACTGAATCGGGCTGCGCACGTCCAAGGCGCGGTGCAGCGCGTCCTCGGCCCGCACCAGATCGCCGAGCCGGACGCAAATTTGTCCGAGCGTCGCCAGGGCGACGGCGAGCCCGTGCCCCGAGCCGTGCGCTTCGTGCAGCGACACGCTGCGTTCGGCGAGCGCGAGCGCCTGCTCGTAGTGATGCTGCAGCATCATGACGCTCGCCTGATTGCCGCACACCGTCGCGAGCACATCGTCGGCCTGGACCACCGAGGCCAGCCGCTCGGCCTGCCGCAGCGCGGTCATCGCTTCGTCGTAGCGTCCGAGCTGCGCCAGCGCCGTCCCCGACAGCGAGTGCACGAGCGCGAGATGGCGCCGGTCGCCCGCCGCGTGCAGCGCGGACGCGGCCTTGGCGATGTGCTCGCGCACGATCGCGATGTCGCCGACTTTGCGGTAGCACTGGCCGAGCTCGTAGTGCGCGAGGCCGATCGTGCGCGAATCGTGCGCGATCTCCGCGTGTTTCAGCGCGCGGCCCTGGAGCGCGATGGCGCGCGATTGATCGCCGCGCGCCGACGCCAACCGGCCGTGCAGGCGCCACAGCGTGGACAAGCGCCGGGGCGGAACCGTGTCGCGAAAGGTGTCCGGCTGACGGCCGAGCGCGCTCGCGGTCTGATCGAGATCGTCCTGGAGCAGCGCCGCTTCGGCGAGCATCGACCGGACGGTGAGTTCTTCGTCGCGGGTCAACGCGGAGGAGCGGAGCGCCGGCGCCAGCATCTGCGCCGCTTCGGCGCCGCGCCCACGTTCGAGCGCGGCGCCGGCGCGCGTCAGGAGTCCCTGGAGCGAAGACGAAGGCACGCAGGGAGTATAGAACTTGAAGTGAGAAGTGAGAACTTAGAAGTGAGAAGTGAGAAGGACGAACCGAAACCCCGGCCGAGCGTGTCTTCGTCGATCGCGCGCGCGCGTCGGATCGACCGGGCTTCACTCGTGCCGTAACTCAGATAACGCACGGATGAATTGTCGCGCGACCCTTTCCCGCCTCCGCTGACGCGACGGCGAGGCTCGCCGAAGCGCCAGAGGCGCGAAGGCGGCAGGGTCGCGGCGACGCGGGCCGAAAGGCCCGCGCTACGGTTCCTTCAACAGCGCTTCCGTGATCCGATTGAGAAGGCGCGGATCGGGCGCCGGCAGATGCACGTGCAGCACGCGCCGCTGGGTGCGGTCCAGCGAGACGAAGTCGCCGAGCGCCTGCGCGAGCTCCAGGGTGCCGAACGAGAACGGTTCACCGGGGATGGAAACGTCGTCGGTCGGCGCGGCCGAGACGAGCACGAACACGCCGCTATTGGGTCCGCCCTTGTGGAGCTGTCCCCTCGAGTGCAGGTACCGCGGGCCGTAGCCGACCATGGTCGCGACCCGCGTGCGATCCCGCACGGCGCGGCGGAAATCCTGGACCGTCCGCGCGAGCGCCGCATCCGGGCCCAGGTACGCGAGCAACGCGAAGTAGTCCCCCCCGCGAAGCAGCGAGAGGATCGCTTCCGGATTGCGGCCGCGCAGCTGTTCCCGAGCGGCGCGGCTCAGCGTGAGCTGGACATCGCCGTCGAGCCGACGATCGGCCGGCGGCGCCGGTAGCCGACGGCTCGTCTTGTACTCATCGAGCAACGTGCGTGTCGCGTCCTTGGCCTGCTGCACGTTGGGTTCGTCGAACGGATTGATACCGAGCAGGGCTCCAGCGACCGCCGTCGCGATTTCCCAACGCAGGAATTCGGCGGCGAGCGCGCTCCGCTCGGGCATCTCGATCTCGACGATTGGGGCGTGTGATTTCAAGCGGGCGATCTCCGCGTCGCCGGAGTCCTGCCCGGAGAGCCGCACGCGCACGAACACGCGATCGTTCCCGTAAGCCGTCGCGTCGGCGCCCGGCTCGCCCGCGATCGGCACGACGCCCACGCCGTTCTTTCCCGTGCTCTCGGCGACCAGTTGTTCCACCCACAAGCCGAACGGTTCAAGGACCGGGGGCACCACGAGGGTCAACTTGTCCCGGCCCACGCGCGCCCCCACCGCCATCGCGAGCCCGAGTGCCACGGATGGATGCCTCATCGCGTCCGCGTCGGGTTCGGACGCACATAACATCGCCAGACCCCAGCCGACGAGATCGGTGACGCTCTGTCCCATCAGGGCAGCGGGCACGAGTCCGAAGAAGGACAGCACCGAGTAGCGGCCGCCGATATCGGATGGATTGATAAACACATGACGAAAGTTGTCTGCGCGCGCACGGTGCGCGAGCTCGGTGTTGGCATCCGTGATCGCGACGAAGTGGTCGGCCCAGCGCGGCACGCGCGCGTCTTCCAGCGTGCGCCGGAAGTGCGCCGCGAGCGAGTTCGGTTCGATCGTCGTGCCCGACTTGCTCGACAGGAGGTACACCGTGCGATCGGGCGGCGTGGCGGCGGCGCGGACGGCCGCCGGATCGGTCGAGTCGAGCATGTGAAAGCGCGGCCAGCCCGGAGTCACGCCGAGCACGGCGCGCAAGACTTCGGGCGCGAGACTCGAACCGCCCATGCCCAGCAGAACGACGTCGGAGAACCCGTCGCGCTTGACACCGGCGGCGAACGACGAGATGCGATCGATCGCGTCGGCCATCAGGGCCGGCGAGCGCATCCAGCCGAGCCGATTGGCAATCGTCTGCTGGACCTTCGCATCGGCGCTCCACGTCGACGGATCAGTACGCCAGACGCCGTCGCCGGCGCGCGCGGCAGCGTCCGCCGACGCGCGAAGGACGTCGGCCAGCGGGCCTGGCGCGAGTCGCAGCGTGCCCCGCAGCCGGTCCCGGCGGGCGGCGACGTCGAGCGCCGGCCAGCGCGTCAGCAGGTCGCCCGTGCGGTGCATGCCGGTAGAATACTGTAGGCGGTGAGATGGCGTGATGGTGCGATAGCGCGTGGTGCGATGGTGTGATGGCGAGAGGCTTCGAGAGCAAGGACG